>SFLS01000032.1 GCA_004554485.1 Oscillospiraceae bacterium
GCGTACCCTGCTGAAACGCTGTAAAAGAAAGGAGCCGGAATTGGTATGAGGATCCTGATCCTGACCTGTAATACCGGCGGCGGACATAACGCCGCGGCGTCGGCGCTGCGCCGGGAGCTGGAATCCAGGGGTCATACCTGTTCGGTGGCGGATGCCCTTTCCTTTGGGCCGCGCCATTTTTCGGAGGCGATCAGCCATCTGCATACCATAGCCTATCGCTACTTCCCCAGAATTTATGGCATGGGCTACCGCAAAAAGGAAGAGCGCGTGCTGCAGCAGGATGAGACTTCCTTTGAGTACAAGATGAACGCGATCTGCGTACCCCGGCTGTATCGTTATCTGCTGCAGGGCAGCTTTGATGCGATCATCACCCCGCATGTTTTCCCGGCGGAGATGCTCACCCGCCTGCGCCGGAAATACAATTACAAAAAACCGTTTTACTTTATTGCCACCGATTATACCTGCAGCCCCTGTGTCGATGAGATCACCCCCGATTACTGGATCATTCCCGACCGGCGACTGATACAGGAGTTTTCCGCCCGGGGTATCCCGGAGGAAAAACTGCTGCCGCTCGGCATTCCCACCAATCCGGCCATGGCCTGCCATGTGGATTCCGCGGTGGCCCGCCGCCAGCTGCATCTGCCCCAGACGGGCAGAATGGTGCTGGTGATGAGCGGCTCCATCGGGTGCGGTCCGGTCACTGCCCTCGCGCTCAAGCTGCTGCGCCGTCTGCCCCGGGATACCTTCGTCGTGGTGGTCTGCGGAAAAAATAAAAGCCAGTTTCGGGAGCTGCAGCGGTATGCCCGGTTTCGGGAAAAGCTGTATCCCGTCGGCTTTACCGATCGGATGGATCTGTTCCTTTCGGCGGCGGATATCGCCGTCACCAAGCCGGGTGGACTCTCCTGCACCGAACTGGCGCAAAAAGGGGTGCCGGCCGTTCTGATGCTCAGCGTCCCGGGCTGTGAAAGCCGCAATCTGGAGTTCTTTACCCGCTACGGCATGGCGCTGGGGACCACCGGGGTGCGGGATACCGTTTCGGCGGTACGCCGCCTGCTGGAAAATCCGGCGATGATGAAAGGGATGACTTCACTGCAGCGCAGCCTCCCGCAGGGAGCGGCCGCCGCCATCTGCGAGCTGGTTTCGGGGGAGCATATTCCCGCCGACGAACAGAGCGGATCTGCTGAGATAAAATGAAAGGGAGCCGTAAGGCTCCCTTTTTGGCGCGGGAAATGCGGATTTAGTTGCAGCCGCAGCCGCAGCCACAGCCGCCGGAATTGCCGGAACCGCCGGGGCAGGGATTATCACAGCCGCAGGTACGGAAGGCGGAGATGTTGGTGGCATTGCCGCCGGTCAGCCACAGCCAGATCAGGATGAGGATAATGATCCACCACCAGTTATTGAAACTGCAGCCGCAGCCACAGCCGTTGTTGCATCCACAGGAATTGCAGCCCATAGTCGTTACCTCCAAGAAGTATTATTTATAGAGTAAATTTTGTTCGTCAGTTGCAGCCGCAGCCGCAGTCGTTGCAACCACGGCAGCCGCCGCATGTATTGCAACCACAGCCGCCAAAGCCGCCGGACAGCAGCCAGATGGCGATCAGGATAATGATAAGGGTAGCATCGTTCAGACAGATGCCAAAAAGCCCCCGGTTGCTGTCGCAGGGACAGCTGTTGTTACAGCAGGTACCAAACATTGCGTGTAGCCTCCTTTTCATTGGGATCACCCTATCCTATGCTGGCGGCAGTTTTTGGTGCGGCGTTTAAGCCGCTTTGCCTGGTCCATATTAAAGGGGATGAACCACCAAGGCTAAAGGAGGAAAACCCCTATGAACCAATACAGCGGATTTACGCCCCGGGCGGCTTCGGTGCTGGCCGGTGCACAGCAGGCGGCGCAGGGGATGGGCCATACCTATATCGGCAGCGAGCACCTGCTGCTGGCGCTGCTCAGAGAAGGAGCCGGCGCGGCATATACCCTGTTGACGCAAAGGAGGATCACGGCAGCCAAGGCCGAGCGTCTTTTACTGCAGATGGTGGGACGGGGCCATCCGACGTTGCTGTGTGCGGAGGACGCCACCGAGCACTACCGCACGGCGCTGGAGGAAGCGCTGCAGGAAGCGCAGGCGGGCGGCTTTTTGCAGGCGGGGACGGAGCATCTGCTGTTGTCGCTTTGCCGGCAGGAGGATTCCGGTGCGCTGCGTCTGCTATGCCGGCTTTCGGTCGATGTGCCGGCGCTGACGACCGCCCTGCGGGAAACCATCCGCCTGGAACAGTGCGAGCAGAACGGCGACCGGCAACCCCCGCGTGTGGTGGGCAGGCCGCAGAAGCAGACCCGCAGCGTCATGCTGGACCGCTTCGGCCGGGATCTGACCGAACAGGCCCGGCAGGGCAGGCTGGACCCGGTCATCGGCCGGGAACAGGAAACCGAACGGCTGCTGCAGATCCTTTCCCGTCGCACCAAAAATAACCCCTGCCTGATCGGGGAAGCGGGGGTGGGCAAGACCGCCATCGTCGAAGGGCTGGCACAGCGGATCGCGGAAGGAAGAGTGCCTCTTTCCCTGGCGGAAAAGCGGGTCGTCACGCTGGATCTGCCGGCGATGGTGGCCGGGACCAAGTACCGCGGGGACTTTGAAGAGAGAATCCGGTCGGTGATGGAGGAAGTAACAGCGGCCGGGGATGTGATCCTGTTTATCGATGAGATCCATACCATCATGGGGATCGGTGCGGCGGAGGGGGCGGTGGATGCCGCCAATATCATGAAGCCCAGATTGGCCCGCGGCGATCTGCAGGTGGTTGGCGCCACCACCATTGCGGAATATCGCAAGACCATCGAAAAGGATGGCGCGCTGGCCCGTCGGTTCCAAAGCGTTCTGGTGGAAGAACCCAGCGAGGAGCAGACGATGGCGATTCTGCGGGGACTGCGTTCGCGCTACGAAAAGCATCACGGGTTGTTCATCACGGAGGAAGCGCTGGAGACTTCGGTCAGGCTCTCGGTGCGCTATTTTCCCACCCGTTTCCTGCCGGATAAGGCGCTGGACCTGCTGGATGAAGCGGCGGCCCGCATGCGGATCGACCGTTTGGGCAGCGCTCCCGCCGGCTGGCGACCGGGGCGGGAATCCGGCCGCAGGACCACTTTGACCCGCAGGGAGGTGCAGGCGGCAGCCGCTGCCATGACCGGACTGGCGGCGGGGGCACAGGAGCTTTCGCCCGAACGGCTGGAGAAGGGGCTGCGGCAAAGCATGGTGGGGCAGCAGGAAGCGGTGGATACCGTGACGCATGCCATCCTGCGAAGCCGCGCCGGCCTGCGTGACCCCCGGCGCCCCATCGGCAGCTTTTTGTTCCTGGGCCCCAGCGGCGTGGGCAAGACCCAGCTGTGCTATGCGCTGTGCAAAACGCTCTTCGGCAGCGAAGAGAATATCATCAAGCTGGACATGAGCGAATACCGCGAACCGCACAGCATTTCCCGGCTGCTCGGCGCGCCGCCCGGTTATGTGGGCTGCGAGGAGGGTGGCGTGCTGACCGAGGCGGTCAAAAAGCATCCCATGAGTGTGGTGGTGTTCGACGAGATCGAGAAAGCCCATCCCGACCTGTTCAATCTGCTCCTGCAGATCATGGAGGACGGCCGGCTGACCGACAGCCAGGGGCGGTTGTGCATCTTCAGCAATACGGTGGTGATCCTGACCTCCAACCTGGGGGCGGAGCATTTGCTGCATCCCCGGGCAATGGGCTTTGGTGATGCCTGCCCCGACGCAAAGGAAGCGGTGCTGGCCAAACTGCGGCAGCATCTCAGACCGGAACTTTTGGGGCGTCTGGATGAAACGGTGCTGTTCCAGCCGCTGCAAAAGGGGGAGCTGCGGCAGATTGCCGCCCAGCTGCTGAATGCCGTCGCCTCCCGTCTGCAGGATCAGGAGATTGAGGTAATATTCGAGGATTCCCTGATCGAGCGGATTGTGGAGGATACCGAAAAGGGCCCCTACGGAGCGCGGCCGCTGCGCCGGGCGGTCCGCACGCTGGTGGAGGATCCGCTGACCGAGCGGCTGCTGGCAGGGGAGCTGTGCCCCGGGGATCACCTTTGCTGCGGCTGGGAGGGGGATACCCTGCAGCTGCGGCAGCGGGCATTGGCGGCTCCGTAAGCAATATCCATGCCCCGCAGGGATGTTTTCCCGCGGGGCTTCGCCACGGGCGAAAAATCGCGGTCCACCGGCCCGCAGGGCCGGCCGTCCTCCGGACGGCCGCTGTGTGCTGCGCACGCAGGCTCCGGCTTCGCCGGAGCGCCCTGCGGGCCGGCTTTGCTCTGTCTGCATTCCGGGAAAAAGATGCTACTTTACAGAACCGGCGCGTTTCTTTATAATTGAGAAAATAACAGCACAAAAGGAGTCGTCAGGATGGAACCTCAAGCCTTTCTTTTGCACAAAACCGTAACCGAGCAGGATACGGCGGAACAAGTGGGCAGCGGCAGCCTGCCGGTGCTGGCCACCCCCGTTCTGATCGCATGGATGGAGCAGGCCACCTGCGGATGCTGCGCCGCTTTGCTGGAAGAGGGGATGACGTCGGTAGGAACCGAACTGTCGATGCGCCATACCGCCGCCAGCCCGGTGGGAATGCCGGTAACGGTCACTGCGGAGCTCACTGCGGCCGAGGGCCGCACGCTCTGCTTTCGGGTATGGGCGCAGGACGCCGCAGGCCCCATCGGGGAGGGTACCCATACCCGCGCCGTTGTAAGGGCCGAACGGTTTATGGAAAAGGCCAATGCCAAGCAAAAACGATAAGGAGGAACAGGCATGACAACAGCGACCCTCCCAAAACAGAATCACCGGATCATGGGCCGGGGCGCTGTAATCGCCTGCGGCATACTGACGCTGCTGACGCCGCTTGGGCTGCTGCTGATCCGCCTGGCAAAGGGCAGCCCTGCCATCGTGGAGCAGTATTACAGCCGGGGCTGGTACCATGCGGCGGCCACCGCACTGACAGCCGTGACCGGCAAACTGCCCTTTTCCGCCATGGAGGCCGCGCTGATCCTGCTGGGCGTTCTGGCCGTCCTGTTTTTGGCGGGCTGGGTGCGGGAACTGCTGCGGCGGCAGCACCGCTGGTGGCAGATATGTCTGAAGCGGCTGTGGATCGCGGCGTCGGCTGTTTCGGTTATCTTCTTCTGGTTCATCCTTACCGGGGATCTCAATTACTACCGCGTTCCGGTGGGGGAAAGCCTGGGGCTGCAAACCGAAGAAACCGGCGTAGAAACGCTGCGCGCGCTCTGCCATCTGCTGGCGCAGGAGGCGGGTGAGGCCCGGGCGCTCTGCACGGAGGACGCACAGGGAGTGTTTGCTTCCGCCGTCAGCTATCAGGAGCTGGCAGATCAGGCTTCATCGGCCGTTGCGGGGCTGGATGAGGCCTGCGGGGTGCAGCTGTTTGACCTGGCAAAACGCACCCGTCCCAAGGCGATGCATTTTTCGGAGGTGATGAGCTATCTCCAGCTCACCGGTGTGATCTTTCCCTACCTGTCGGAGCCGAATGTCAACGTTCACCAGCCGGCCTACGGAATCTCCTCCACCATGTGTCACGAGCTTTCGCATATCTGCGGATTCATGCGGGAGGACGAAGCGAATTTTATTGCCTACATAGCCTGCCGCGGCAGCCAAAGCGCGGAGCTGCGTTACAGCGGCGCCATGCTGGCGCTCATTCATGCGACCAACCGCCTGTACCGCTACGACCCCAACAGCTGGCAGGAGATTTATTCTCTTTTGCCGGAGGGGGTGCTGCGGGATCTGTCATATAATCACACCTATTGGCGGAAGTACGAAACCCCGGTCGGAGAAACCGCCGACCGCTGGAACGACGCCTATCTGAAGGCCAACGCCCAGACCGACGGCGTGCAAAGCTACGGCCGCATGGTCGATCTGCTGATCGCCTATTACCGTGCAGAGGGCCGGATCTGACGGCATTCGCTTTCTCGCCGGTTTGTGCAGACCACAGGCTTCGGCCCGCAGGGCAAACCGTCCCCGGGGGACGGTTTTGGCGGCCTTCGGCCGCCGCGGCCGCCATCCGGCGGCCGGCCCTGCGGGCCGCACTGCGCCTCTGGGCAAATTTTTTTCACCGCAATTGACAAATCCCCGCATCGGGCCTATACTTGCAGGTATATTTTAAATCAAAGGAGACAAAAACTATGAGTAAGGTATTCATTCCGCAGGGGTACCACAGCTGTCTTTCGCTGTACGATACCCAAAAAGCCATCAGTCTGATCAAGCGGCTGTTTGAGGATACGCTGTGCGGCAATCTGAACCTCAGCCGTGTCTCGGCCCCGCTGTTTGTGGAAGCTTCCACGGGCCTCAATGACGATCTGAACGGCGTGGAACGCGCCGTCTCCTTTGATGTGCCGGATATCGGGCGGGAGGCGCAGGTCGTCCATTCGCTGGCCAAGTGGAAGCGCCTGGCGCTTTTCCGCTACGGCTTTCAGCCCGGCAAGGGACTGTATACCGATATGAACGCCATCCGTCGGGATGAGGAACTGGATAATATCCACTCGGTCTATGTGGACCAGTGGGACTGGGAAAAGGTTATCACCGCCGAGGAACGCACCGTGGATTACCTCAAGGCGACGGTGCAAAGCATCGTGGATGCCATCGCCTCCACCCAGCGCACCCTGCGGGCTATCTATCCGCAGCTCAATACCGTCCCCGAGCTGGAACAGAGGGTAACCTTCCTCACCACGCAGGAGCTGGAGGACCGCTACCCCGATAAGACCCCCAAGGAGCGGGAAAACGTTGCCGCCAGGGAGTACCGCACCGTTTTCCTCATGCAGATCGGCGGGGCGCTCAAAAGCGGCAAGCCCCATGATGGCCGGGCGCCCGACTACGATGACTGGACGCTCAACGGCGACCTGCTGGTGTATAACGAGGTTCTGGATTCCGCTTTTGAGCTGTCCTCCATGGGCATCCGGGTCGATCCGGCCGCACTGGACCGTCAGCTGACCGCTGCGGGCTGCGATAACCGGCGCAGCCTGCCCTTCCACCGGATGCTGCTCAACGGCGAGCTGCCCCTTACCATTGGCGGCGGCATTGGGCAGTCCCGGTTGTGTATGTTCCTGATGGGAATGGCGCACATCGGGGAGGTACAGTCCTCGGTGTGGGATGATGAAACGCAAAGACAGTGCGAAGCGGCGGGCATTACGCTGCTGTAACGGAACAAGGAGGACGGGTCACCTGCCGCAAAAGGGGCGGGCGGCCCGTCCTTTTCTGCCCGGTGCGCAATTTTTCCCCCAGCCTTACATAAAACAGAAAAGGGGGCGGCCCGGCGCCGTTGCCCAAGGGGGAATCATGGTGAAAAAAACAATATCTGCCGCTCTGCTGGCGGCGCTGCTGGCCGTGGGCATGGCGGCCTGCGGCGGCCAAAAGGGCGAACCGTCCGCCTACGAGCTGGGCAGCGGCGTAACGCTGGAGCAGCTGGTGGAGGAAACGGCCCAAAAATACGAAATGCCGGAAAGCGTCGTCTTAAACGGCGCCGACCTTGCCGCTTTGCTGGGCCTGCGGGAAAAAACGGTGGCGGAGGGCTGCGGACGCATCGCCGTCGCCCAAGATGCCCCGGAGCAGTTGCTTGTGCTGCGCGCGGCCGCGGGCGAGGCCAAAACCGTCGCCGCCGCGCTGCAAAAGCGCCTGCAAAGCCAGCAGCAGGCTTTTGCCGCCTTTCCCGCGCAGGGGGATAAGGCGGCGGCCGGCCGGGTCATGGCAGCGGGTGACTATTGCCTATTGTTCATTCTGGACTGGCCGGAGGAGGGGAGCGCTGATGCGATCGAGCAGGATCTTCTGGGCTATTTTGTGGCGTCTGCGTAGGGCCGGCGGAAAAAGTCCGCCCCCGCAGCCGAAAAACGGTTGCACCCTATGGCTTTTTCGTGTATAATAACAAAGTAGGCCATGACAGGTCATGTGAAGGCAGTCTTTGTCATGCGGAAATCTGGTCCTGTGCGACGCAGTGCTGTGAACCATGTCAGGCGGGGAACCGAGCAGCATTAAGCAGCATTTGCGGGTGCCGCAGCCAACCGGGTTTCCGTATGATAAAGGCTGTCTTTTCATCTTAGGCAAGGGAGGTGCGCCCCGTTGTATCAGGCGCTGTACCGCAAGTGGAGACCCCGCACCTTCGAAGAGGTCGTGGGGCAGGAGCCTATCACCACCGCGTTGAAAAACGAAATGCTGCAGGGCAAACCCGCCCATGCCTATCTGCTGATGGGCAGCCGGGGCACCGGCAAGACCACCTGCGCCAAGCTGATCGCCAAGGCGGTCAACTGTCTGAATCCGCACGACGGCAGTCCCTGCGGGGAATGTGAATGCTGCCGTGGGGTGGATAACGGCAGCCTGGTGGACGTTGTGGAGATCGACGCCGCCAGCAACAACGGCGTCGATAACATCCGTGACCTGCGGGAGGAAGCGGTCTTTCTGCCCCATGTGGCCCGGTACCGTGTTTATATCATCGATGAAGCGCACATGCTTTCGGTCGGCGCGGTCAACGCCCTCTTAAAGATCATGGAGGAGCCGCCGGAGCACGTCATTTTCATTTTAGCGACCACCGAAGTGCACAAGATCCCTGCGACCATTCAGTCCCGCTGCCAGCGGTTTGATTTCAAGCGGATCGCCCCGGAGGTCATTCGGGACAGGCTGCTGTATATCGCACGGCAGGAGGGGATAGACCTTTCCGAAGAGGCCGCCGCCCTTATTGCCCGCATTGCCGATGGCGGAATGCGCGATGCGCTTTCGCTGCTGGATCTCTGCTGGGCGCATGGCAGCGAGATCTCGGTGCAGACGGTCAGCGAAGCGGCCGGGTTGGTCGGCCAGGATTATCTTTTTGAGATTGCCACGGCCGCGGCTGCCGGCGATTTTACCGGCGCCATGGAGGCCATGGAACGGCTGGCGGGACAGGCTGTGGAGTACGACCGCCTGTGCAGCCAGCTGATCGGCCACTACCGCAACCTGCTGGTGGCGGCGACGGCCAAACACCCGGAGCAGCTCATCGTATGCCTGCCCCAGACGCTGGAGCAGTACAAAAAGCAGGCGGCATCCAGCAGCCCCGCCGTGCTGATGGATGCCATCCGCACCCTGCAGGATACGCAAAGCGCCATGACCCGTACCACCAGCCGCCGGGCGGAAATGGAGCTGGCGCTGCTGAAGCTCAGCGACCGGCGGCTCAGCCGGTCGCCGGAGGCCTTGCTTGCCCGCATCGAGGAGCTGGAAGCCAGGCTGAACCGCCTTTTGGCGGAAGGCGTTCGGCTCCCGTCACCCGAATCGGGAGGGCAGGAGCCGGCAGGATCCGCCGAACCGGTCGAACAGCCTTCCCCGGCGCAGGTGACCTTTGCCGGCATGGAACCGTCCTCCCGGTCCGCCCCCGAAAAAGCGTCGGCCGCGGCGGAACCCATGCCGGAGGAACAGTGGCAGCAGATCCTGCAGCGGCTGGGGGTCATCAATAAGATGCTGGCCGGCGCCCTGATGGGCAGCCATGCCTATCTGCGGGGCCAGACGGTGCTGGTGGAATGCGGCAACCCCATCTTCCTGGAGATGATGCGCAGCAACGATTTTACCCGTCAGAGCCTCAAACGCGCCATTGCGGAAGTAACCGGCGCTAGGTACGGCGTAGGCCCGTACACAGCCGAAAAAAAACCGGCCGCCGAAGAACCCAGCCCGCTGGAAAGCCTCCTGAAGGAAGCGGAGGGGCGGGGGATCCCGGTGACGAGAGAATAAAAGCCAAACGATCAAAAGGAGAATCGATATGAAAGCAAGAATCCCGCAGGGGGCCGGCGGCGCCGGCAGCATGAACCAGATGATGGCCAAAATGCAGAAGATGCAGGAGGAAATGACCCGCGCCCAGGCCGAGCTGGAGGAAAAGGTCTACCGTGTTTCCGCCGGCGGCGGCAATATCGAAGTGGAGATCAACGGCAAAAAGGAAGTGACCGCGGTCCTCCTCAAGCCGGAGGTCGTGGACCCCGACGACATTGAATTCCTGCAGGATCTGATCCGGGAGGGCGTAAACGAGGCCATCCGAGCCTGCACCGCCGATGCCGAACAGACCATCAGCGCCATCACCGGCGGGCTGGATCTGGGGATCTGAGTGTATTCTGACCAAAGGAGGGAACCCGGATGGATTCCACCGCAGCACCGCTGCAAAAGCTGATTGAGCAGTTTGCCAGGCTGCCCGGCGTGGGGCGTAAGATGGCGCAGCGCTTTGCCTTTTACGTTCTGGACCTGCCGGAGGAAAAAGCACGGGAGTTTTCCGAAGCGATCCTGGAAGCCAAAAGCAAAATTAAAAAGTGCACCGTCTGCGGCAACTTTACCGAAGGGGAGCTATGCCCCATTTGCAGCGCCAAGGGGCGGGATTCCTCCCTCATCTGCGTGGTGGAGGACCCCCGCGATGTGCTGGCGTTCGAGCGCACCCGGGAATACAACGGCGTCTACCACGTCCTGCACGGGCTTATTTCGCCCATGGATGGCATCGGCCCCGACCAGCTGACCATCAAGGAGCTTCTGGGCCGCATCAACCGCGGCGGCGTCAGCGAGGTCATTATGGCGACCAACCCCACCGTGGAAGGGGAGGCGACCGCCATGTACATCGCAAAGCTGCTCAAACCTCTGGGGGTTAAGGTCAGCCGGCTGGCCTACGGGATCCCTGTGGGCGGCAATCTGGAGTACGCCGATGAGGTGACGCTCTGGCGCGCCATGGAGGGACGCAGCGAGCTGTAAGGCTTCGACCCGGCCTGCTTGACAAATCCGTAATTTGTGATATGATGTGATTCCAACAAGGAAAGGAGTGACCGCACATGGCAGAAAATCGCGGGACCAAGCAAATCGCCGTCAACCGCCAGGCGCGGCACGAATACTTTGTGGAAGAAACGCTGGAAGCCGGCATCGAGCTGTTCGGCACGGAGGTAAAAAGCCTGCGTAACGGCGGCATAAACCTCAAGGATAGCTGGTGCAGCTTCGAGCACGGCGAGCTGTTCGCCCGACAGATGCACATCAGCCCCTACGAAAAAGGGAATATTTTCAACCGCGATCCGCTGCGGCCCAAAAAGCTGCTGCTGCACCGTCGGGAGCTGAACCGGCTGTACGGGCTGATCAAACAGCAGCAGGGCCTGACGCTGATCCCGCTGCAGGCATATTTCAGGGGCAGTCGGGTCAAGATAGAGCTGGGCGTCTGCCGAGGTAAAAAGCTGTACGATAAGCGCGCCGACGCCGCCCGGCGGGATGCCAAGCGGGATATCGAACGGGCTATGCGTCAGCGGGGATAATCTCGCAAACCAAAAAGTGAATATGGGGGCGTACCGGTTTCGACGGGGACTGAGAAACAGGGTAAGCGAGTAGAGGCGCTCGACCTCTATAAAACGGGCAACCTTAAATATAAACGCTAACGAAGATTACGCGTACGCAGCCTAATTAGGCTGCCGTCCGACTGCGGAGGACCACGGCCGCAGAAGGGCGTCGATGAGTGGTGAACGAACGCAGGAGGGGCTCCGGGCCTGTGTTTGTATCAGGAGCTACCAAAGCCGCCAGCCTGCTGTCCGGCGGGCGGCCAAGGGAACCTGAAAAGAGCAGCTACACTCGTAGAAAGCCGTGCGGACTGGTTTTCGGACAGGAGTTCGACTCTCCTCGCCTCCACCATGTCGGAGCAAGCTTTATATCGCTTGCTAAGTCAGAGCGCGCATATGCCGCTGTTCTTTCTTTCTCAATCGGACCCACTGCGCTGGGCTTCGATTTTGTTTTGGATGCAACCTTGAAAGTAGCGGCATCTACAACAATGACACCGAGGATGGACTGCACATCACTTCCATGAGCGGTGGCTGGCTCGCCATCGTGCAGGGCTTTGCCGGTATGCGAACGGCAGACGGCAAGCTGTCCTTTGCACCGTTCTGCCCGAAGAACTGGGAGGGCTATTCATTCACCGTCCTCTATCGCGGCCGCAGACTGCAGGTGACGATTGAGCCAGAGCAGGTGCATATTGATTTGCTGCAAGGGGAGTCCTCGAATGTTACCTTGTGGGGTGAGCCGTATACGGTGGATTGCAATGGCCTTTGCATAGAGAAGAAAAAAGCGTCGATCAAAGGGATCCTGCTCGACCTGGACGGTGTCATCACCGAAACTTCCGAGTATCACTATCAGGCGTGGAAACAGCTGGCGGGTGAGATCGGTATTACCATCGACCGGCAGTTCAACGAGTGTCTCAAGGGCGTAAGTCGCATGGATTCGCTGGAACTGATTCTGCGTCATGGGGGAGTGGCAGAGCAGTATTCTGATGAGGAAAAGGCGGCACTGGCGGAGCGGAAAAACCGTCAATATGTGGCGCTTTTGCAAAACCTGACACCTGATCACGTGCTGCCCGGCATCCGTCAGTTT
>SFLS01000054.1 GCA_004554485.1 Oscillospiraceae bacterium
GTGGCTATCAACAAAAACGGCAACGCGCCCATCTTCAAGAACTGCGACTACGGCATCGTGGGCGACGTGATGGAGATTTTGCCCCTGCTCACCGCCGCGCTGGACAGCGGCGAGAAGCAGCCCGCGCCGCCGATGGTGAAGATGAAGCGTCCCACGCCGCCCAAGCCCACGCCCATCGGCGACACCTATGTGTGCGGCGGCTGCGGCTACGAGTATGTGCCGGAGCTGGGTGACGAGGACGGCGAGATCGCGCCGGGTACGTTGTTTGAGCAGCTCCCCGCCGACTGGGTATGCCCGGAGTGCGCGGAGGGCAAGGATCAATTTGTGAAGGCTTGAGCCGGGAGGGTATGAGATATGTATTGTGTGCGTAATGTGACCAGCGACCTCTACTGGGTGGGCGCCAACGACCACCGCCTTGCTCTGTTTGAAAACTGCTTCCCCATTCCCCGCGGCGTCAGCTACAACGCCTACTGTCTGCTGGACGAGAAAACGGTGCTGTTCGACACCGTGGACTGGTCCGCCTGCCGCCAGCTGCTGGAGAACCTGAACCACGTCCTGAACGGGCGGGAGCTGGACTATCTGCTCATCAACCACCTGGAGCCGGATCACGCCGCCTGCATCGAGGAGATCCTGCTGCGGCACCCCAAGGTGAAGGTCATCTCCAACGAAAAAGCCTTCATGCTCATGCGGCAGTTCGGCTTCCATGTGGACGACCACGAGTGCATCGAGGTGAAGGAGGGGGACACCTTCTCCTTCGGCCGGCACACCGTCACCTTTGTGGGCGCGCCTATGGTGCATTGGCCGGAGGCCATGGTGACCTTCGATGTTACCGACGGCGTGCTGTTCTCCGCCGACGCCTTCGGCACCTTCGGCGCGCTGGACGGCAAGCTGTTTGCCGACGAGGTGGACTTTGAGCGGGACTGGCTGGACGATGCCCGCCGCTATCTCACCAACATCGTGGGCAAGTACGGCCCCCACATTCAGCTTCTGCTGAAAAAGGCCGGTGGGATCTTAGATCAGATCAAGTATATCTGCCCCCTCCACGGCCCGGTGTGGCGGGAGAATCTGGGCTGGTTCATCGGGAAGTACGACACATGGAGCCGGTACGCGCCGGAGGAAAAGGGCGTGCTGATCGTCTACGCCTCCATGTACGGCAACACGGAGAACGCGGCGCAGGCACTTGCGGCAAGGCTCTGCGACAAGGGCATGAGCCGTGTGGCACTGTACGACGTGTCCTCCACCCACGTGTCCCAGCTGATCTCCGAGGCGTTCAAGTACAGCCACATCGTGCTGGCCTCGGTGACCTACAATCTGGGCATCTACCCCGCCATGCACGACTTCCTTATGGACATGAAGGCGCTGAACCTGCAAAACCGCACCTTCGCCCTCATTGAAAACGGCTCATGGGCGGTGAAGTCCGGCGACCTCATGCAAAAATTCGTCAACAACGAGCTGAAGAACATGACGGTGCTTAACGAGCGGCTCAGTCTTGCCTCCTCGCTGGGGGAGGACAAGGCCGTTGAGCTGGAAACGCTGGCGGACGCGATTTTGGAGTCCGTGCAGTGACCGGCGCGGGGAGCGGAAGAAAGAAATAGGCTGCCGGAAGGCTCTGGCGCCTCCCTGCCGGGGAGACTGTATTCCGCGAGATGGGGCGGACAAGCACGATCCCGCGCTTGTCCGCCCTTTTTCCAAAAGAGGCACAGCAAAGCAAGTCAGAACGCAACAAAACGAGTTTCGGAAAACAGGCTAATGCCGGTTCAAAACAGAAAATCAGGAGGTGTTTTTCCGATGGCCATCCGAACGGTAACGGATGCGATCCGCTATGTAGGGGCGGACGACAACACATTGACACTCTTTGAAAACCAGTACCCTGTCCAGCCTATGGGGGTGAGCTACAACTCCTATATCATTTTGGATGAGAAGATCGCTGTGATGGACAGCGTGGACGCACGGGCGGCGGAGGAATGGCTTTCCAATGTGGCGCAGGTGTTGGAGGGGCGCAGCCCCGACTATCTTGTGGTCACACACATGGAGCCGGATCATTCCGGCAGCCTCATGCATCTGGCGCAAAGGTACCCGGAGATGAAGCTCGTGGGAAATGCGAAAACATTTACCATGATCAAGCAGTTCTTCGGCACAGGTGCGCTGACGGAGGACCGTATGCTGGAGGTTGGCGAAGGAGATACGCTTTCCTTGGGTATGCACCGGCTGCGCTTCCTGATGGCGCCGATGGTACACTGGCCGGAGGTAATGACAGCGTATGAGGAAACGGAAAAGATCCTGTTTTCAGCGGATGCCTTTGGCCGCTTCGGCGCACTGGAGCGGACTGCCCGCGCCCCGTGGGCGCCGCAGGCGCGGCGGTATTATTACAATATCGTCGGCAAATACGGCGCGCAGGTGCAGGCTCTGCTGAAAAAGGTCTCCGCGCTGGAGATCAAAACGATCTGCCCGCTCCATGGCCCGATGCTCACAGAGGG
>SFLS01000033.1 GCA_004554485.1 Oscillospiraceae bacterium
CTTTATTTTTGTAGGCAATATCGGGGCAATCCCGCCGGTGAGCGAAACACTTTCGGCACTGGTGGCCGGCCGGGAAATGACGGTTGGGATTCTGCTGAGCCAGATCATCAGTAACGTACCGGCGGCAATGCTGCTTTCCGGCTTTACCGGCGATTACCCGGCACTGCTGCTGGGGGTAAACCTCGGAGGACTGGGGACATTGATCGCCTCGATGGCAAGTCTCATCTCCTACAAACTGTATGCAGCCGGAAAGAAAGCGAGCAAGGGGCGATACCTGGCCGCCTTTACGGCGGTAAATCTGGTCTTTTTGGCGCTGCTTTGGGCGGCGGTATCCCTGCTGTGCGGAAAGTAAAGAGATCAATTGCCCGGTAGCAGGCAAAGCAAAGCCGTATCGCCGATTGAATCGGCCGTATAGCGGCCTTGGAAAGTTATGGCCTTCCTTGTTTTTCACAGAAAAGCGGCAGGCAAGCGGGATTCCCGCTTGCCTGTCACTTTTTTATCGCGTCGGTCGCGTACCTGATGGCATATTCGATGTTGTTTGCGGTGCAGTACTCGTGCAGCTTCAGCACCAGTTCCATATCCACGCCGACGGTGCTGCCTTTGAATTACAATATGTTTCTGCGGATTTTTGCCGGTTTTTGTTGTTCCATTTCTGCCCGCAGCCCACGAAGCCGGCAGAATTCGTGGGCTGCGGGTTCGGCGGCCCGGCGTCTCCTTCGCACCGGTTAATACGACACGCGGCGCAGACGCGGCCCGCCGGGGGAAAAGATACCGCGGTACTCAGCCGCGGAAGGCAGGGTTAAATGCGTAGAAGTTACGGGAATTCAGGTCGTCCTGTACCATGCGCAGGGCCTCGCCGAAACGCTGGTAATGTACGATTTCGCGTTCCCGCAGGAAACGGATGGGGGCGATAACGTCGGGGTCGTCGACAAGCTGTAGAATGTTATCATAGGTGGTACGGGCTTTCTGCTCGGCGGCCATATCCTCGTGCAGGTCGGTAATGGGGTCGCCCTTGCTTTGCAGATAAGCGGCTGTAAAGGCCGAACCGTTGGCGGCCTGCGGAAAGACGCCTACGGTATGGTCGACAAAGTAGGTGTCAAAGCCGCATTTTTTGATCTCCTCGATGGAAAGATTGCGGGTAAGCTGGTGCACGATGGCGCCGATCATCTCCAAATGTGCCAGCTCTTCGGTGCCGATGTCGTTCAGCAGGCCGGCGACGCGGCGGTTGGGCATGGCAAATTTCTGCGAAAGATAGCGCAGGCTGGCGCCTAGTTCACCGTCCGGCCCGCCGTACTGACTTATGATCACCTGGGCAGCCTTGGCGTTGGGCCGCTTGATATTCACCGGAAATTGCAGCATTTTCTCATAGTTCCACATAGCTCAACCCTCCCAAGGCCATGGGGTGCAGCCCCAGCTCCAGTTTCGGCTGTCCGCCGCGGCGCACGGGGTCAGCGGGGCAGCCTCGTTGTAGGCGGCTTTTGCAGCCTCCAGTTTTTCGCACGCACAGGCAAAAACTTTCATTGCCTCGGCACAGTCGGGGTGGGTATCCAGGAACAGCTTGGTTTCCATCACCACAAACGCCTGCTGCTGGACTTCCCGCATCAGGCAGCACAGATTATCACCCACGGTTCCCACCCCTTTCACAGTTTCGGCCGGTAAACGGCAGATTCAGTTCCGGAAACAGCGTGCCGTTTGCCAGCGCGTTTTCGGCGTCATAGGTCTCACCCCAGTGCTGCCATGGGACATAGGCCATCGCAATGGGGTACTCGTTATCGATGATTCGACGGACACGGTTCATCCCAGCGGATACGCCAAAGTTGGGCTGAAGCCCGTTCATACAGCCGTTGTTCGCACAGTATCGCATATCTGTCACTCTCCTTTCATAAAGTGTCATCTCATCCTACGCCGGGGGCCCTTTGCGGTGAATCGGCGGTTTTTGCGTTGAAAAGGGCGGCAACAGATGGTATAATAAACGCTGAACAGGCTAAAAAAGAATTTTGGGAGAAACGGCAGCCGGAAAGTAGCCGGCGGCGGTGCGGAAAAACCGGCGGAGATGCGGAAAGAGCATTCTGCCGCCGCCGAAGATTACGGGAAGGAAAAGGAAACGAAAAAATGACGAAAAACTATCAGGAATTGTCCATCCGGGAGGAAATCAAAAAAAGCATTGCGGAGATGGGCTTTACCGAAATGACCGAGATCCAGCAAAAGGCGATCCCGGAACTGCTGGCGGGCAGGGAGGTCATTGCCAAGGCCCCCACCGGGACCGGCAAGACCTGCGCCTTCGGCGTGCCGATGGTGCAGCGCATCGATCCGCAGAAAGGTTATGTGCAGGGGGTCATCCTTTGCCCCACGCGGGAGCTTTGCCTGCAGATCACCGAGGAGATCGGCAAGCTGGGCAAATACATCCCGGGCTTTGCCATCGTGGCGGTATACGGCGGCCAGTCGATGCAGCCGCAGATCAACGCGCTGAAAAAGAACCCGCAGATCATTGTGGCAACACCGGGGCGGCTGATCGACCATATGCGCCGGCGCAATATCGCTATTGACCGAACGGAGATGGTCGTGCTGGATGAGGCGGATGAAATGTTGGATATGGGCTTTTATCAGGATGTCCGCTGGATCCTGGACCGGGTGCCGAGAAGCAAGCAGATGTCAATGTTTTCGGCCACCATTTCCCGGGAAGTGATGGATATCGGCTGGCTGTACCAGCTGGACCCGGTGGAGCTGGTGGTGGCGCCGGTGGCGCAAAGCCGTCCCCTCATCACCCAGTACTGCATCCGGTGCAGCGGCCGGGAGCGGATCGAAACGCTGATCGCCCTGCTGAAGCGGGAAGAATACCGCCGCAGCATGGTGTTCTGCAATACCAAATACGGTACGGTAAGCCTGGTGACCCATCTGGAAAAGGCGGGGTTGCGGGCCAGGTGCCTCAACGGCGATATGGAGCAGGCCGCCCGCAACCGCATCATGGCGGCGTTCCGCAATAACGAGTTTGACGTGCTGGTGGCCACCGATGTGGCGGCCCGCGGCATCGATGTGGAGCAGGTGGACGCCGCGTTCAACTACGAGATCCCCAATGAGAACGAGTATTACCTGCATCGCATCGGGCGCACCGGACGGGCCGGCCGGGAGGGTGTTTCGTTCGTCTTTTACAGTGAAAATGAGCGCCCGCGGCTCAAAACCATTCTCAAATATTCCGGCAACAGCTACCATCCCGTGACGCTGAACGCCGATGGCAGCTTCAGCGAATGCGAGCTGTAAGGGGGCGGACGCAAAATGGAACGCTCCCCCAAAAGCGCCGGCGGCAGCTGCGAGTTCTGCGCGCACTATGAGTATGATGACGAGATGGACTGCTTTACCTGCGAAATGAATCTGGATGAGGACGAGATGGTGCTGTTTTTGCAGAGAAGAAACGATGCCTGTCCCTACTTCAGCTTCAGTGATGACTACAAGCTGGCGGGCCGGCAGTAAATATCCCAATAAAAAAGACCTGCTGTGGGAGACTATGCCTGCAGCAGATCTTTTTATGGGGGGTCAGTCCTCCGGCGGGCGGGACTCTCCGGCTTCCAGACGGGTCAGCATCCGCTGGATGCGCCGGTCCGCCTCCCAGGTGTCGTCGCAGCTCTGAATATAGCCGACGATCTTTTCCTGCGCGGCGGAATCCAGGCTGCTGAAAGCCGCCAGCGCCTGCGGACGGCCGGCCAGCTGCTGGTCCCACTGCTGGTCAAAATAGCTGTTCATGGTTGGAACCTCCTTTTTTCGGTTCGGCATAGGTTCGGCATAATGCGTAAGGTTAGTATGTCCCAAAATACAGATATTACTTATTGGCAGCCGTCAACGGCTGTGTTATAATATCGAAAAAAACGGCCCCACGCTTCGACAAAGAGGCGCGAAAATATCAAATCATCGAAGCGGCGCCGCAGCAAGGGAACCGACGGCGCCGCCGAATGTAAGCAACGGGATGTGATACGAATGACAATAACAGAGCAAAAGGTAAAAACGGAGCTGCAGGGACAGCCCTCGGGAGCGATGCGGCAGGGACTGTGGTTTTTCCCGGCGGGACTGCTGTGGATGGAGCTGGTATTGCGGCTCTCCACCATCGGCTTTGATTATGTTAAGGGGATCCTTTACACGCTGGGTTTTTCGCTGGCGGCCGGGCTGCTGCTTTGCCTTTTGGGCAAAGCCTTTTCTCCCAAGGCCGGCCGTATTATCATGACGGCCCTGTGGGGGATTCTTACCGTTTTCTATATGGGCCAGGTTGTCTACTACGCCATTTTCAAGGTGTTTTTCACCCTGTTTTCGGTGGGCGGCGCAGGGCAGGTGGCCCAGTTTTCCAGCGTGATCTTTTCCACCATTGCGCAGTGCTGGTGGGCGCTGCTGCTGATGGCGGTGCCGATGGCTCTGCTGATCTGGAAGGGGAAAAGCTGGACCGTTTGGGGACACCGGAGCTGGCGGGAGCTGCTGTGGCCGCTGGTTGCGGCTCTGGTACTGCAGGCGGCAACGGTATGCGGCGTGCTGCTGGATACCGGCGGGGCGATGAGCGCCAGCCGGCTGTATACCACCGAATTTATCAGCAATCTTTCGGTCAGTCGGTTTGGAATGCTGACCACCTTCCGCATCGAAGCGCGCAATGCCTGGTTCGGCCCTATGGAAGCGATAAAAACCGGGGCAGAACCGGAGCCGGAGCCGGAACCCGAACCGGAGCGGGCAAAACAGGTGCTGGATATCGACTTCGAGGCTCTGGCCCGGCAGACCGGGGATGAGACGCTGGCGCAGATGTACCGCTATTTTGCCAAGGCGACGCCCGGCACCGAAAATGACTATACCGGGCTGTTCCGGGGCAAAAACCTGATCTTTCTGACCTGTGAGAGCCTGTGGAAATACGCGATCGATCCGGAGCTGACGCCTACGCTCTATAAGCTGTGGAGCGAGGGCTTTCAGTTCACCAATTTTTACAATCCGGTGTGGGGTGTTTCTACACTGGACGGTGAGTATGTGAACCTGCTGGGGCTGATCCCCGTGACGGGCACCTGGAGCATGACCGAATCCGCGACAAACTGGCTGCCGTTTTCTTTCGGCAATCAGTTCCGGGCCATGGGCTATACAACGCGAGCCTACCACGACCACACCTACACCTATTATTCTCGGGATGAATCCCATCCCAATCTGGGGTATGATTACAAGGGCGTGGGCAACGGGCTGAATATCAGGGTGACCTGGCCGGAATCGGATGTGGATATGATGAACGCCACACTGGATACCGTGCTGGCCGACGAACATTTTATGACCTATTATCTGACGGTCAGCGGCCACCTGGAGTACAACTTTTACGGCAACGCCATGTGCCAGAAAAACCGTGCGCTGGTGGAGCATCTGGAGCTGCCGGAGGCGGCGCAGGCGTATCTCGCCTGCAATATCGAGCTGGACCGTGCACTGGAGGTGCTGCTGCAAAAGCTGCAGGAGACCGGGCATGATAAGGATACCGTGGTAGTACTGGCGCCGGATCATTACCCCTACGGTCTGGATGAGGAATCGTTGAACGCGCTGGCCGGCAAGCAGCTGGATCAGTTCAGCCTGTACCAAAGCTGTTTTCTGGTCTGGAGCGCCGACATGGAGCAGCCGGTGGTGGTCGACAAGCCGGTTTCCAGCCTGGATATTTTGCCTACTATCAGCAACCTTTTTGATCTGCCTTACGATTCCCGGCTGATGATGGGGACGGATATGCTCAGCGATACCCAGTCGCCGGTCATTTTCCAGGATCACAGCTGGCTGACCCGTTACGGGCGTTATAATGCCGGACGGGATCACTATGAGTCGTTGGTCGACACCGGCAATGATGAAATGTATGCGGCGGGCGTCAACTGGCTGGTGGACCAGAAATTTATCTATTCCAAGCTGATCCTGCGCACGGATTTTTACCAAAAGCTGTGGGATGACGCCGGGCTGTGGGAACAGCAAAGCGACGAGCCGGCCGAGGAATCGCCGGGAGCAGCCGATCCGGTCCCACCGGCGGAATGACATACCCCCTAAGGAGAAAAATGAATGAACCGTAATCTTGTACTGAAAAAGCTGGTGCTGGCGGCGCTGTTTGTCGCGCTGGACCTTTTGTTTACCCGTGTGTTCTGCGTCTACCTGATGGGAGGGGGAGAACGGGTAAGCCTGCAGTTTTTGGCCAACGCCGTCTGCGGCTGGGCGCTGGGTCCCTGGTGGGGCGCCGGGGTGGCGGCGGTCGCGGATTTGACCGGGGCGTTGATCGGCTCCTCCGGGCTTGCCTTTTTCCCGGGCTTTACCCTTACGGCGGCGCTGCGGGGCTTTACCTACGGCCTGCTGCTGCACAAAAAGAAAACCGCTTTTCCCCGCTGCCTTGCGACCAACGCCGCAGTCGGCATCCTGTGGGGACTGCTGCTCAATTCGGTGTGGCTGTCCTTTTATATGGGAAAGACCTTCTGGGCATGGACGGTAGCAAAGGCGCCGCTTAAGCTGATCCTCATTCCGGTGCAGGCCTATCTGATTTACCTGACGCTGCGCGGTCTGCAAAAAACCGACCTGCCAAAGCACCTGTAAATAAAATAGCACCCGTTTATCCTGCAAAGAGGAGGCGGGTGCTTTTTAATATACAAAAATCTGCTGTTTTTTTGAAGAAGCTATGAAAAAGATGTAGTATTTGCCGCCAAAACCGTAGTATATAGGTGAAGCCGGAAAGGAGGCGGAGTGATGATAGAAGATGAAAAAATCATTGAGTTGTTTTTCGTGCGTTCGGAGCAAAGCATACGGGAGCTGGATATAAAATACGGTAAAGTCTGCCGCAAGCTGTCGAACAACATCGTGAACAACAGGCAGGACGCGGAGGAATGTGTGAATGACGCTTATTTGGGAGCATGGAACGCAATCCCGCCGGCGAAGCCCGACCCGTTGCTGACCTACATCTGCAAAATCGTTCGGAACATTTCCTTGAACATCTATTACAGAAAGGAGGCAGCCAAACGAAGCAGCCACTATACGGTTGCTATGGAGGAAATCGAAGCCTGTATAGCAGACCAGAAAACTGTAGAAGCCGAGATTGAAGCCAAAGAATTAGCCCGTATCATCGAAAGCTTTCTGGACACGCTGACCGTCGAAAACCGCGTTATTTTTATGTGTCGTTACTGGTTTTCCGATAGCTGCAAGGACATAGCCGGGTTTATGGGGCTTTCGGAGAAAAACATCTCCGTCCGGTTGACCCGTATTCGTGAAAAAATGAGGAAATATTTGATGGAAAGAGAGGTGTTCCTATGAACTCGAAGAAGTTTACCGAAGCTATGAGCAAGCTGAATGATAAGTATGTTGATGAGGCTTTGTCCTACGAGAAATCGCGTATATCGAAAACAAGCCCCAAACGAATGGGCATATTGATTGCTGCCGTCATTGCGGTATTGGCTCTTTGCGGTTTTGCAACGTGTGAGCTTGGACTGTTTGACTCGTGGTTTCAAAAGCCGTCTGCCGATCCGATCCGGACTGTTCAAAGTGCGATTGAAGGTCAAGCCGATAAAGAGTATACAATTTGCGTGCGTGTAGATGAAATCGAAGTAAGCGAGAGCGAAACAGAGCGTGTTATCAAGATGTATTCCGGCAGCGACCTTGCAAAAGAAAGAGGGTGGACAGACGAATACCTTGCGGAGCATTTTGTTGTGGTATGGGCAAAATACTATGCGGAATACGACCATACAAAAACTTTTATGAACGATGGCTGCATGGAGCAGTACTTCTATTTGGCTCAAGATGTAAAAACCGGGAAATGGCAGATCGTTGACAATACTTCACCAAACACAGGTGTAAGCCCGTAAAATCAATATACAACAAAGCGCAGCCGACGAAAAATCGGCTGCGCTTTTCTTATGTATCATTCAGCGGCGATCCTTATCCCGGTGGGAAAGCTCAATTTTGTAGCCCAGCTGCCGAAGATGGGCGGCCAGGCGGCAGGCAACGGCAACGCTGCGGTGCCGCCCCCCGGTACAGCCGACGGCAATGACCAGCTGGCTTTTGCCCTCCCGCTGGTACAGCGGAATCGAAAAGGCCAGCAGTTCTTCCAGCTTCTGCACCATCTCGTGGCTTTCGGGGGAATCCATCACATAGTCATACACCGCTTTTTCGGTACCGTCATGCTCCTTCAGCTCCGGCACATAGTAGGGGTTGGGCAGGCAGCGCACATCAAAGACCAGGTCGGCATCATGCGGCAGACCGTTGCGGAACCCGAAGGAAAGGCAGCTGATCAGCATGGGGACAATATCTCCTTCAAAGATGGAAACGATGCGCCCGCGCAGCTGCGAGGGGGAAAGGGAGGTGGTATCGATGACATAATCGGCGGACTGGCGAATGGGCATCAGCAGGCGGCGTTCCTCCCGGATAGCGTCCTCCAGGCTGCCGTCGCACTCCTCCAGCAGGGGGTGCCGGCGGCGGGTCTCCTTATAGCGGCGCAGCAGTACCTCCGAAGCGGCTTCCAGAAAAAGAATGCGGTAAGGGATGTGCCGGTGCCGCAGCTCTGCCAATGCGTCCGGCAGCTCCCGGAACATCTTTCCGCTGCGGGCATCTATGACGATGGCGGTACGGTCCCGTCGTGCCGCCGATGGGGCATAGGCAAGATCGGCAAAGCCGCCCAGCAGGGCGGGCGGGATATTGTCAACGCAGTAAAAACCGATATCCTCCAGTGCGTTGATCACACGGGTTTTTCCGGCACCGGATTGACCGGTCACGATAAGCAGCTCCATGGGGCCTCCCTTCCTCTGTTCAGGCAGCGTTTTTACAACATGATTATACAGGGAACGGACAGGACTTTCAATACGCTGTCCGGGGGATTTTGCGCGGGGGTGATGATTATCGCCTGCGTGATGTCCCATACTTCCCCTAACCGATAAAACGGAGGGACCAATATGAGAATCCTTTACATTGACCATCATGCGGCGGCGCCTTCGGCAGGGGGGGACTGCCGGGCGCTGCAGCTGGCGCAGCACTGGCAGCAGTGCGGCGACGAGGTGACGATCCTGACGGCGGGGTACAGCCACCGGCGGGGAAGCAATCCCACCTTGCAGGAGGATATGACCGAACGCCGGATAGACGGAGTCCGGTTTTGCTACCTGAATACGCCGTGTTATGCCCACGGGGTGGGGGAATACCGCAAAAGTGTGCAGGCTTTTTTGAAAAAGCTGTATCTCTCTGCCCCCCAGTTGGTGGAACGCTACCGGCCGGAGATCGTCATTGCGGCCAGCGGCTATCCGTACGATTTTTTCTGCGCCCAACGGATGGCAAAGCTGGCCCGCGGCAAGGTAGTCTTTGAACTGCGGGAAGTGTGGCCGGAGCTGCAGCGGGAGCTGTATCCCGCCGAGGATAGCCGGCTGAGCAGCTGTATCGCCGAATACGCCATGGATTATGCCCTGCGCGGGGCGGATACGGTGGTCTCCTTTTTGCAGAAAGGGGAGGACTATTGCCGTGGCAAGGGGACGCGGGTAGAACGGATGGTGACGCTGCCGGCGCCGATGCCGCCGCAGGCATCCGCGCAGCCGCTGAAAGAAGCAGATGCCGCCGCTTTGGCGGAGCTGCAAAAGCGGTGCGGCACGGTGGTGGCGTATGCCGGGCATCTGACTGCCCGCCGGATGCCGGAGCTGCTGGCAGAAACGGTGGGGGAACTCCGGGAACAGGGGGTTGGCGCCGTGATCGCCGGCAACGGCGGTTACAAGCTGCTGCTGCGGCGCAAGATCCGTGAAAACGGTTGGGATAATATCCTGCTGCTGGATGCCCTGTCCGAGCGGCGGCAGCGCACCCTATACGGCATGACGGATCTGATCTACTATGGGGATAACCGTCTGTCGGATGCGCCCTACGGCGCCTATGCGCCGCTGCTGCTGCGGATGATGCAGAGCGGTAAGCCGCTGCTGCTGGCGACCAACGGCGCGGAAAATGATGCCGAAAAGGCGGGCTGTGCTGTTTCGGCTGCCTCGCTGACGCCGCAGGGCCTGGGCGAGGCGCTGAAGCGATTTTTGGAGATGAGCCCGGAGCAGCGCGCCGCCCTGGGGCGGCACGCGGCGGATGGGCTGCGGGCACGGCATGACCCGGAGCAAGTGGCCCGCGATTACCGCAGCTCCCTGCTGCTGCTTTGGGTATGAAGCGGCGGATGGAGCGGCGGGTGCTGTGGGTGCATATGGGTCTGCTGCTGCTGTTCTGCGGGGTACTGCTGCGGGTATTCGTGATAGGCCAGGGGGAGCAGTACCAAAAAACAGCGTCGGCGCAAAGCCGGTATACCCTTTCGGTAGGAACAGTACGCGGCACCATATATGATTGCGCCCTGCGCCCGCTGGTCAACAACGGGCAGCAGACTCTGCTGGCGGTGGATCCCATTCCCGCGGCGCTCACGGCGCTGCGTCAGCAGTTGCCGGAGGAGCAATTCACGTCGCTGCTGCCGCTCCTGCAAGGCGGCAAACCGACTTTGATCAGGACAGACGCATCGGTTACGGGAGAGGGGATCACGGTGGTCCATGTTTCCCAGAGATACAGCGAGCAGCAGATTGCACCGCATGTAATCGGCTATGTGGATGGAGAAAACAGGGGCGTCTGCGGCATCGAGGTGGGCTACAATGACGAACTGACCCGGTGGGGCGGCGAAATATCGGTGCGTTATACCGTCAATGCCTGGCAGCAGGCGATAGGAAGCGCCCCGGAGGTAAGTGACCGAAGCAGTATAAAAGCCGGGGTAGTGTTGACACTGGACCGGCAGATCCAGGAGATTGCTGAGCGGGAAGCAGCGGTGCTGGGGAAAGGCGCTGTGGTACTGATGGAAGCGGATACCGGCTGTATCCGGGCGATGGTAAGCGTGCCAGGGTATGATGTCAACCGGGTATCGGAGGTGCTGGATTCTGCGGACAGCCCACTGCTGAACCGGGCGACGGCGGCCTGGAATGTGGGGTCTATTTTTAAGGTGTGCGTAGCGGCAGCGGCGCTGGAAAACGGCGTGGAGCCTCCGGCGGATTACTGCTGCGAAGGGTATTACCGGCTGGGAGACCACGCTTAGGGAAGGTGGATCTGCAGAAAGCGATGGAGGAGTCCTGCAATCCGTATTTTGTAGAACTGGGGCAGCAAATGGGGGCGGAAAGCCTGCTTCGCATGGCGCAGCGGATGGGCTTCGGCAGTCGGTGCCGTTTGGCAAAGGGAATCTATTCCGCAGCCGGGACACTGCCGTCTCTGGAAAAAACGACAGACGGTGAGCTGGCGAACCTCTCCTTTGGGCAGGGACAACTGACCGCAACGCCGGTGCAGATCGCCGCCATGCTGGCAGCGGTGGCCAACGGCGGCTGTGCCGTGCAGCCGAACCTGCTGGCGGGAAAGACCTTTGACGGCGAAACGCTGCAGGCTGAGCCGGCGGGGGAACCGATCCGAGTCGTAAGCGAGGAAACGGCCCAAACGCTGAGGAAGCTGCTGGTAAGCACGGTGGAAAACGGGACCGGTTTCCGCGCGGCCAATCGCTACTGCGGTTCCGGCGGCAAGACCGCTTCGGCGCAGACCGGCCGCTATGAGAACGGCGAGGAGGTTGTGCATGCCTGGTTCGGCGGCTTTTTCCCGGCGGAAAATCCAAAGTATGTGCTGGTGGTGTTCCAGGAAGGCGGCCGTGCCGGCGGACAAACGCCGGCCACTGTATTCCGGGCCATCAGCGAAGCGGTGTACTGTGCGGAAAATCCCGGCCCGGCAGATTACGGGGACTGAGGTTTTTCCATTAGATAACCCGGCAAAAGACGCAAAAAGGCCGCCCCGCCGGCTCGGCGCCTTGGGCGCCGAGCCCTCGCCCTTTCGGGCGGAAAGCGGCGCCCCTGCGGGGCGCCGCCGGCGGGGCGGCCGGCTTGTACCGCGCGGTTACCGGCGGGGGAAGGTTTTTTGCACCCACGGCACCAGAATGCAGGCCAGTACGGCGGTGATGAGGATCTCCGGCAGCATGTAGGAACCGTTGTACCACAGGGAGTAGACCGCAGAGGTCATGCCCAGCTCGTTGGGCCACAGCGCATCCCAGATCATCCAGCCGGAAAGGAAGTGGCAGAGGAAGCGGATGCCCAGCGTGACGACGACGCCCCCGATGATACCGGGACGGCTGGAGCCGAACATAGCCGCAAGGCCGATAACGGTATAAGCAATGACATAGTCCAGCAAAATGATGGCGATGGCCATGCCGACGCTGGTGGCGTACTGGATATTATCCACCCCCAGGATAAGCTGCAGCAGACTGTAAACAAAGGCGGTAAAGGTGCCCCATTTAATACCCCAGCGGTGGGAGATAAGCACCAGCGGGACCATGCTGCCGATGGTCAGCCCCCCGCCAAAGGCCCACAGGCTGTCCACTTTCAGGACGGAAAGAACGGTGCCGACGGCAATCATCAGGGCGCTTTCAACCAGACGGCGTGTAGTTTGTGTTTTCATGTGATTTTCCTCCAAAAAAATAAGATCGTCCCTGATGGACGATCCGGCAAAAGAGCAGCAGGAGCCCAACGGCTCCCAAAAGAATAAACGCTCCCTCCGCCGGTATGATCCGGATCAGGTAATGGGGATTCGGGCAGGTGCCCGTCTCAGCGCCGCAGCGCACTCCCGGTTTGTGCAGTTCCATTGTAGCGCACCGGAGTTTGCAGGTCAAGCGGTTTGGTGCTATAATATCGGCGTGACCGAAAAAATATCTCCCGGGAGGCCGCCGATGAAACCGCTTGTTTTATTTGATATGGACGGCACGCTGCTGGACAGCGTCCCCACCATTGCCCTTTGCTGCAACCGTGCCCTGGCCGAAAACGGCCTGCCCCAGCATCCCATCCCGAAGTATAACAGCATGGTGGGCTGGGGGATGCGCCGGCTGATCACGCTTGCCTGTCCGGAAGGCAGCGGGGAGCAAACGCTGGAAAAGGTAATGGCGGCGTATGACCGCATTTATACCGAAGAATGCTGCCAAAAGGGGATCCTCTACCCCGGGGTGGAGCAGCTGCTGTGCCGCCTGCGGCAGAAGGGCGTGTTGACGGCGGTGATCACCAACAAGCCGCAAAGGCAGGCGGATGCCCTGTATCGCAGCACCTTCAGCGGTCTGCTGGATGCCGTATGGGGCCAGCGGGAGGGCATGCCGCTCAAGCCGGACCCCACCCTTGCCCGGGCGCTTATCGAATCCCTGAAGGGCAGGGCGGCAGCCTATGTGGGGGATTCCCCGGTGGATATCGCACTGGGTGCCCATCTGGGGCTGCCCACCATCCTGATGACATGGGGCAGCAAAACGGCCGAAGAACTGCGGGCTGCCGACCCCAACGCCGTACTGGCCGATACTGCCGAAGAGTTGGAGCGACTGCTGGAAACGCATCTGTCTGCCGGGTAAAGTAGGGATTCAAAATCCCCGGAGCCAATGTGTACTGAAATAATCGGGATGGGAGCCGATTAGGGAAAAGGGGATTTTCGGTTATAGCCGATTTTTCCGGCAAAAGAGTGTGAGAATGCCCTCCTCCCCAAAACACTCCGGCCGGGTACTAGCGAATAAAATGCCGCCGAAAGGAAGTGTGAATCCTCTCGGCGGTTTTTTTCGCCCCCGCTGTGCCAAATAGTTGAAGAAAGCCGGTTTACAGGGCTTTTATTGTAATACGCGGAAGCAGCGCCTGGATATCGCTCATGACCGGGGGACAGGTGCCGCGCCGCACCACCTTGGCTGTGGCGGCGGCCACCGCAAAGCGCAAGGTCTCCTCCGGCGAGAGCCCGTGCAGCTGCGCGTAAACCAAAGCAGCGGTCATGGTATCCCCGGCGCCTGTGGTATTTGCGGCGGTGACCGGCGGGGCGGCGGCGTACAGCACCATTTCCCTGGTGGCCAGCAGCGCGCCTTCTGCCCCCAACGAAACCGCCACCTGCGGGATCCCCCGGTTCAAAAGCTGCCAGGCGCTCTCTGCCACCGCTTCAGGGGTAGAAAGACGGTAGCCAAACAGCAGCTGCAGCTCCTCCCGGTTGGGCTTTACACAGTCCGGCTGCGCCGTGATCCCCAGTGCCAGGGCTTCCCCGGCGGTGTCCAAAAAGACCTTCGCCCCCTTACCGCGGCAGGTGGCAATACAGTCCCGGTACCAGTTCCCCGGCAGATCCTGCGGCAGGCTGCCGCACAGCACCACATAGTCGCCGGGCAGCAGCCACTCCAACAGTTCCTGCTGCAGCCGGATGGCGGCATGGGGGTCGCCCAGTCTCCCGGGGGCATTCAGTTCTGTTGTCAGCCCGTCATCGCGGACCGTAATTTTCAGATTGACCCTGGTCGGCTGCGGAACTGGATACACCCGGCAGGGCAGCTCTTCCCGGCGCAGCAGGCCGGCAAGCTCCTCTCCGGTTGGGCCGCCCGCGGTAAGAAGGGCGGTACAGTTCTCGGCAAAGACGCCCAGCGCCCGGGCAGCGTTAAGCCCCTTGCCGCCGGGATAGCGGCAGCGGGAAAGCACCCGGTGGGTGCCGCCGGGAATCAGGGCTTCCACCTCCAGCGTTTCGTCAATCGCAGGATTCAGCGTTACGGTGTAGATCATCGTTCAAACCTCCGGGTTTGTCTTTCGGGGGACATGCGCGGTTTTCCAAGACCAGTATATTGCAAAAGCCGAAGATTGTCCACCACAGAGAGGTTGGGGGCGGAAAAACGCCCCCAACAGCCACCCGAAAGCGGCAAAAGTCTTTTGTCCGTCTGTCCTGTTTTGGCGGGACGGGCATTATTTTGTCGTTGGAGGAATAAAGTCTATCAGAACAACCGGAGAAGGGAGGATGGAAGATGATAGGCGGGATGGTGCTTTCGCTGCTGGGCGGGCTGTGGCTGCTGACGCTGCATGTTTCGTCATCCCAGGCAGGAGCGGGAATGCCTGGAACGCATGAAAAAGGGGGACCGCACCGCCCGGAACGAACTGGTGGAGCATAACCTGCGGTTGGTGGCGCATATTGTCAAAAAATATTATGCCGCAAGTGGAGAGCAGGATGATCTCATCTCCATCGGCACCATCGGGCTGATCAAAGCGGTGGAGACCTTCAGCTTGGAAAAGAACACCAAATTTGCGACCTATGCTTCCCGGTGTATCGAAAATGAGATCCTTATGTACTTTCGTGTACGCCGCAAAACGGCGGGGGATGTTTCGCTGGAGGATCCGATCGATACCGACCGCGACGGCAACAGTCTAACGCTGATGGAGCTGATGAGCGATGAGGAGGATATCATCGGCCGGCTGGATCTGACGCTGAAGGCGGAAAAGCTGCGCAGGATTTTCGGAATTCTGGAGCCGCGGGAACAGCAGGTGCTGCGGCTGCGTTACGGGCTGAATAACCGCCTGCCCCTGACCCAGCGGGAGGTAGCCAAAAAACTGGGGATTTCCCGCAGCTATGTCTCCCGTATTGAAAAACACGCCATCGAAAAGCTGCGGGCGCAGTTTGAACGGTAGGGTCTTGCCGCAGGCGGTAAAATCGGGTATGATGGGAGAAAGACTTGCTTCAGGAGGAACCCAAATGCATATCCCCGCCGTCCCGACTGCTGAAATGGAGATTCTGTCCTTTGCCGAAGCGATGCGTCAAAGCGGCAAGCGCGCCGATTACGATGCGGCACGTTGGCTGTATGTGCCGGATTTTTACACCGAATACCGTTATGTGCTGGGGACAAAAGGGCAAAACCCGTTGATCTGCATCGGCGTCAATCCTTCCACGGCGCAGCCGGACCATCTGGATAACACCCTGAAATCGGTGGAACGGATCGCGCTGGGCAACGGCTATGACAGCTTTATCATGTTCAATGTCTACCCGCAGCGGGCGACCCGTCCGCAGGATATGGCTAAGGAACGGGACGACCGTCTGCACCGCGCCAACATGGAAGCCTTTGATTACATTCTGAGCCTATCAAAGGCCCCTGTGGTATGGGCGGCGTGGGGCAATATTATCGAAATGCGCCCCTACCTCAAGGATTGCGTGCTGGATATGATCGGGGTAGGGGAGCGTCACGGCGCCCGTTGGGTCACGGCGGGGCCGCGTTCGACAAAGGGTCATCCGCATCATCCCCTGTACCTGAAAAAGGACAGCAGCCTGGAGCCCTTCGGGGTAGAGCGCTACTGCCGGGAATGCCTGTAATACGCACAAAAAGAGCATCGCAGAGAGCGCTTCTCTGCGATGCTCATTTTTATGCTGCCGGTTATTTCTCTTTTTGCTCCTGTTCCCTGGCAGCGGCCAGCTCCGCAAACTTGGCGGTCATGGTGGGGTTGCCGCGGGTCAGGCGCTTGACGGAAAGCTCCTGCGCCTTGTTGTTGGCCAGGCGCAGATTGTTCTCGGAAGAAAGCAGCGCATCTTTGGTCTTTTGCAGGTGATCGATGGTCTTATCGATCTCCTCAATGGCCTGCTGGAATTTTCGACTGGCCAGATCATAGTTGCACCCGAACCGCTCCTTAAAGTCGTTCATTTCCTCCTCAAAGCGGGAAATATCGATGTTCTGGTTTTTGACTTCCGCCAGCTGCCGGCGGTATTCCACCGAGCGCAGCGCAGCGTCCCGCAGCAGGGTGATGATGGGAATGAAGAACTGCGGGCGGATCACATACATTTTGGGATACCTGTAGCTGACGTCCACGATACCGCCGTTATACAGCTCGCTGTCCGGCTCCAGCAGGGAGACCAGTATCGCGTATTCGCAGTTTTTCTCCTGCCGGTCCTTATCCAGCTCGCGGAAGAAATCCTCGTTCTTTTTCTTGGTGGAGGTGGTGTCGGTCTCGTTTTTCATCTCAAACATAATGGAGATGAACTCGACCCCATCGGCGGAGGATTCCCGGAAAATATAGTCGCCCTTGCTGCCGGTGCGGGCGTCGTTGTCTTTTTCAAAATAGGCGGCGGGGAAGGCGGTGGCGCGCAGCCGGTTAAACTCGGTCTCACAGTGCTGCTCCAGCGTTTCGCCCACCATTTTGGTGGAAAGCCTGGCCTTCAGGTCTTTATAGAATTCGATGGTTTCATCCTTCGCCCGCAGCTGGATTGCAAAGTTATCCCGCAGGGTCTGCTGTTGCTGCAGGCTTTCGCTGGCGGCCTCCTTCAGCTTGTAGTTCAGCGCTGCGATCTCTCGGTCCCGCTCGTTCAGCTCCTCTTTTTTGGCCTCCAGCGCCTGTTGCACCGCCAGCTTCTGGTTCAGTGCCCCGGCGTCCAGCTTCGCCTGCAGCGCCGCGATCTTGCGGTCCCGTTCGGTCAGCTCGTCTTTTTTGGCTTCCAGCGCCTGCTGCACGGCCAGCTGCTTGTCGGTTTCCTTGGCTTCCAGATGCGCTTTCAGGCGCTCGATCTCCTGCTGAAGCTGTGCGGTGGCCTGCTCCCGCGCCCGGTCGGCTTCGGCACGGGCCAGCTTCAGCGCGTTTTCCTTTTCAACGGCCAGCCTTGCTTCCCGCTGCTTCAGCTCCCGGTGGAATTCCTCATCCCGCACCTGCCCCACAATGGCGGCATAGCCGGATTCATCCACGGTAAACACTTCGCCGCATCGGGGACATTTGATCTCGTGCATCGTTTGTCCCTCCCTCTTATTGCTCCGGCATGGCGTGCCGTTTGATGGCCTCAAAGGAGGCGTCGCTGATGACGTGTTCTATTTTGCAGGCGTCCTCGGCCGCGGTCGCTTCCTCCACCCCCAGCGTGACAAGGAACCGGGTCAGCAGGCGGTGGCGCTCGTAGATTTTTTCGGCGACGGCCCGGCCGGAATCGGTCAGGGTGATGCCGCCGTCCTTCCCCACCTGGATGTAGCCGCCCTGCCGCAGGATCCCGACGGCACGGCTGACGCTGGGCTTGGAGTACCCCATTTTCTCCCCGATATCGACGGAGCGGACAAAGCCGGATTTCTGGCTGAGGATCAGGATCGTTTCCAGATACATCTCGCCCGATTCCTGCAAAGTCATAATGCCACCCTCTTTCCTGTGATGCTTTAACGATAGCACAAAACGGGGGATGTTGCAAGGCTGCCGGTGGGCAAAGGGCCGAACCCTGTTGACGGTATTGCGGCAGACGAAAATAAAAAAGCGCCTTCTGCAAGACGCTTTTTTCTGGAGCTGATGGCCGGACTTGAACCGGCGACCTGCTGATTACGAATCAGCTGCTCTACCGACTGAGCCACACCAGCATATTCCTACCGCATTTGGGGGCTTTTCCGCGGCGCTTATCTATTCTATCACACCCTTTGGAAAAAATCAATCAAAATTCATACACAGTTCATTTACTTTCGCAGGGGAGCATTCTATAATAATATTACAGCATTTCTCAGTAATGGAGTAGGAACAAATGAAACGACTTTTCTCGCTGCTTTTGGCGGCGGCGATGATTGGCGGGACGGCGGTCACGGCAAAAGCTGCCGATGACGTCCCCGATACATACAGCAGTGCCTATGTGGTAATGGATGCCAAGACCGGGCAGGTACTGCTGCAGAAGAATATGTACGAAAAAAAGTATCCGGCCAGCATTACCAAGATCCTGACGGCGGCGCTGGGGCTGACCTATGCCAAGCCGGAGGACAGCATTACCGTTTCGGAAGAATCGGTCAGCGACATCTGGAAATGGGGAGAGACGACCCATCTGGCGCTGGAGCCCGGCGAGGTCATTACACTGCGAGACGCTTTGTACGGGGCGATGGTGGAATCCGCCAATGACTGCGCCAATGCCATAGCCCAGGCAGTCAGCGGCAGCCTGACGGATTTTGCCGCCCTGATGAATCAGCAGGCGGCGGCGCTGGGGCTCAGTGACAGCCACTTTACCAACGCGCACGGCCTGCCGGACCGGGAACACTATACCACCGCCTACGATATGGCAAGGATCACCCGCTGGGCGCTTACGGTGCCGGGCTTTGAGGAGTATTTCTGCGCTACCGAATACACCATCCCCAAAACCAACAAAAAGGATGTGGCCCGCAATATCGGTACCCACCATCACATGCTGGTGGAAAGCGCCTACTATTACCCCTACGCCAAGGGCGGCAAGCTGGGATGGACCTCGGAAGCGCAGCATACCGCCGTGACCTGGGCGGAAAAGGACGGTCTTTCGCTGCTGTGCGTGGTGATGGACTGCAGCGATAAATGGGGCAAGTACAAGGATACGGCAGCCCTGTTTGATTACTGCTTTGACCGGTACAGCATGGTTTCGGTCAGTACCGAGGAGATCGCCGACTATGATATTCCGGTCGGCAGTATCACCAAGACATCGGGAATGGTGCATATCGTCCCGGCCGGCGACCTGGATATCCTGGTGCCGAAGGGAACCGAGGTGGAAAGCATTGCCCTGAAGTATAAAATCCCCAGCCGCTACAAGGTGGGGGAGCGCATCGACCCGCAGGTGGAGATCTACTGCGGCGGAGAACTGGTCGGCACCTTCCCCATGGAATACACGGTGGAAAGCTACGCTCCGGTGGAGGAGGTCCCCAAGGAAGAGAACGCCGGCATCGGCGCGGTGCTGCTGACGGTCCTCAAATGGGTGGGGATCGTTCTGGGGGCCCTGCTCCTTTTGCTGTTTGGCCTGCGGGCCTATTTTATGGCGCGCCGCCGCAGGGCCAGGCGCCGCCGCACAAAGAACCGCCGCTGACAGTTTGGCAGAATAGAGGGCAGATCGTGTGGTCTGCCTTCTGTTTTATGCATTCCTGACTAAATTCCGCTAATTTATATCGTTTTTCGGGGAAATGACTGGACAGTCCCTGACCAAATGCGGTAGAATAAAGCTGTTGCGGTTAGGAAAAGGATTAGAAAGGGCGGTTCTTGGGGAAGAACCGTTCAAAGGAGAAAGACGATGGATATTTTCGCGTTTCTGCGCCTGATACTGGGACTGGCATTTTTCCTGTTTGGCATGAATGTTATGTCCAGCAACCTGGAAAAGATGGCGGGCGGCAGGCTGGAACAGCTGCTGAAAACGATGACCGCCAGCCCGTGGGTCAGTATGCTGCTGGGCGCGGCCATTACCATTGCGGTGCAATCCTCTTCGGCGGTCACCGTAATGCTGGTGGGCCTGGTCAATTCCGGTATCATGAAGTTTGGCCAGACGCTTTATGTCATTTTCGGCGCCAATATCGGCACCACCCTCACCGCTTGGATCCTTTCCCTTTCCGGCATCCAGAGCGGCAATGTCTGGCTGAAGATGCTCAAGCCCGAAAACTTTTCTCCCATTCTCGCCATCATCGGCGTTGTCATGATGATGGTTTGCAATAACGATAAGAAAAAGAGCATCGGGACTGTGCTGGTCGGCTTTACCATTCTGATGTACGGAATGGTCGTCATGAGCGATGCCGTCAGCCCCCTGGCAGAAATGCCGGAGTTTTCCGCTGTTCTGGCAGGACTGCGCAATCCGCTGCTGGGCGTTGTGGTCGCAACGGTGTTCACCGCCGTCATTCAAAGCTCGGCAGCCTCCGTGGGCATTCTGCAGGCGCTGGCCCTGACAGGCAGCCTGACCTATGAAATGGTCATCCCGATGGTGATGGGCCTGAATATCGGTACCTGCGCAACTTCGCTGATCTCCAGTATCGGTACCAGCTACAAGGCCAAGCGGGTCGCCGTGATCCACTTTTCCATCAAGGTCATCGGCACCCTCATCTGCCTGCCGCTTTATCTGTTGGCCACTTCCGTATTTCAGCTGGAATTTGTCCATCATACGGTGACGCCGTGGAATATCGCCATGGTGCACACCGTTTACAATCTCGCCATCACAGCGCTCCTGATGCCCTTCACCAATCAGCTGGTCAAACTGGGCAAGTGGCTGGTCAGGGCCAAGGAGGAGACTGCCCCCAAGGATTCGATGCAGTACGCGCCCGACCTGCTGCTGCTGCGTTCTCCCTCCGTCGCGCTGCAGGAATGTGACCATTATACCTTCCGCATGGCGGCCACCGCCCGGGAGTCGCTGGAAAAAGCGATGGCCCTGGTGGGAGCCTATAATGAAACAGACGCCGAAGTGGTGCTGCAGCAGGAGGATACGCTGGATCTCTACGAGGATCGGCTGGATACCTATCTGGTCTATCTGTCGGCTCAGGCGCTGTCCCAGCAGGACAGCCGCCGCGTGGGCAAGATGCAGCACGCCATCGGCGATTTTGAACGGCTGGGCGACCACGCCGTCAACCTTGTCAAAGCGGGGAAGGAGCTGGAGATCAAATCGCTGTTCTTCTCCGAGGAAGCCAGGCGGGAGCTGGGCGTTCTGTCGGAAGCGGTGCGGGAGATCCTGCAGCTGACAACCGACTGCTACATTACCACCGACCACGAAATGGCGCACCGGGTGGAGCCGCTGGAGCAGGTCATCGACGATCTGACCAAGACCATCAAGCTACATCACATCGCACGGTTGCAGGCGGGGCGCTGCTCCATCGAGCTGGGCTTCATCCTTACGGATCTGCTGACCGACTACGAGCGGATTTCCGACCATTGCTCCAACATCGCCGTGGCGGTCATCGAACTGCAGCATGACGCGCTGGATTCCCACCGCTATCTGAATGACGCAAGGCTTCCCTTCATTCTTTGGAGTTTCAGCGCGGCGCAGGTCCGGCCCGCAGGGCCGCCGCCAGAATCGCCGCTCAACGGCGCCATGTGACAAAATGCGGCAAAATTAACACTTCTTTAATGATTTTAAAATGGAAAATACCCCTGCAGAATGGTATAATATCTATCAACCCTTTACATCATTTTATTATCTTTGCAAAAAGGAGACCCGTATGACGCTGCTGACCCCCCTTCTGATTATTCTTGTTGTCGCCGCCCTTGTGGGCCTGGT
>SFLS01000055.1 GCA_004554485.1 Oscillospiraceae bacterium
TTCAGGGAGTCAGCGGTGAGCTGATCGAAGATCTTGTTGTTCTTGGGCTGCTGCCACTCGAACTCCATGTTGTAGCTGGGGTCGATGGTCTGTAAGTAGGCGATGAACAGAGGCAGGGCGCTCTTGCCGCGGCTGGAGTTGCCCACGCCGTAGAACATCTTGCCGTTGGACTCCTCGATGGCCTTTTTGGCCAACTCCTCAAGGGTCATGGTCTGAGCTTCCTTGATGATTTTCTGGGTTTCCGTCAGGTTTTCCTCCGCAACGGGTTCCGCAGGAGCAGCGGGGGCTGCGGTGTCCGCGGGAGCGGCGGGGGCGGCGGGAGCTGCCGTGGCCTCGGGGGCCTTCTGGCCGCAGGCCGCGAGACCCAGAGCCATACACAGAACCAGAAGCATTGCTACGATACGTTTCATTTCAGTTCCTCCTCAAATTTTGTGGGCGGCAGGTCTTGTTCCCTGCCTGTGCTTATAGTGTAATGGCGAATCGCACAAAAAGAAACGGGACAAACCTGATATTTTTTGCACATTTCTGCTTTCATTGTAAAATATGATGAAATCAGAACGCCGATGTGCTATAATTTAGTCAGTTCAATCAAAGCATAGCGGAGATATGCCCATGAAAAAACAAATTCTGATTCTGGCCCTGCTCCTTCCCCTGCTGGCAGGCTGCGCCGCAAAGCAGCCGGTGCCGCTTCCCTGTACCCCCGGAGATGCTCAGCGGCTGGTGGTCTACACCTCCCATAAAGAGGAGGTCTACACTCCCATTATCCGGGAATTTGAGGAGCGTACAGGCATCTGGGTGGACGTGGTCAGCGGCGGCACCAATGAGCTGCTCCAGCGCATCCAGCAGGAAGCGGACGCGCCAAAGGCGGACGTGATGTTCGGCGGCGGTGTGGAGAGCCTCGAATCCTATCAGGACTGCTTCAGCCCCTATATCTGTCGGGAGGCCGCCGGTATCTCCGAGCAGTTTCAGGCGGAGTCCGGCTGCTGGACGCCTTTTTCCGCCCTGCCCGTGGTGCTGGTGTACAATACCAAACTGGTGGCCCCGGAGTCCTTAACGAGCTGGAAGGATCTGGAATCCCCGGCTTTTCGGGGAAAAATCGCCTTTGCCGACCCCCAGATATCCGGTTCCTCCTATACGGCGCTGGTGACCCGGCTTCAGGCGGGCGGTGGGATGGAGGATAGCCTGACTCGGCTGTGCACTGCGCTGGATGGAAAGCAGCTTGACAGCTCCGGTGCGGTGCTGACCGCAGTCGCTGATGGAAGCGCCTTGGTGGGCATCACGCTGGAGGAGACTGCCCTCCAACATATCGCCGCCGGGGAGGACATCGCTTTGGTCTACCCGTCCGACGGCACTTCCTGTGTCCCCGACGGCAGTGCGCTGGTGAAGGGCGCGCCCCACGGGGACAACGCCAGACTGTTTCTGGATTTCACCGTCAGCGCCGATGTACAGTCCATGGTGGGTCAGCGGTTCTGCCGCCGGACGGTCCGGGCGGACATTCCCGCGGACCCCTCCCTGCCGCCGCTGTCCACCCTGAACATGGTGTCCTACGATGTGGAGTGGGCCAGCCGGAACCGGGACCGGCTGCTGTCGGAATGGTCCTTCCTGCTTGGGGAGGTGCCGTCATGACCCGACCTCAGAGCCGTTCCTTCCGAAACCGGCTGCTGCTATCCTTCCTGATCGCCTCCCTGGTGCCCATGATTATCTGCTCCACCATGCTGTCCCAAATTTCCCGGATTCAGATGACGAAGCAGCTGGACACCGACGCCCAGACCCAGACCGCCCACCTGATGACCGCCCTGGATCGGATCAGCGACGCCCTGCCGGGGGCAGCCCGAGCGTTGGAAGAAAGCCGCCTGCTGCCCCGGGCTTTTACCAGCCGGGAGGACACCCAAATCAATACCGCCCTGTTCCTGGCCACTGAGGGCAGCCGGGATCTGGCGGATTACTCTTTGTATGATCTGCGGGGCAGTCTGCGCTATTCCACCGGCAGCGTTACAGCAGGCACCACCCTTTCCACCCGGTGGGGCGTCCTGTTCGCGGCGAAAAATGCCGGCGGGCAGGCGGTGTATCAGGCGCCCATGGACGGCGGCAAAACCCTGCTGCAGGGCGCGGCGCTGCTGAAAAATCCTCAGGGAGAACCGCTGGGCTATCTGGTGATGGAACTGTCCGAGGAGAATTTTCAAAAGCTCTTCGCCGGGAAATACGGCAGTTCCAACGAGGTTCTGATTCTAAATCGGTACTGGCACCCGGTCTACGCCAGCCAGAGCGGCATGAAGGAGGAGCTGGCGGATTCCCTGCGTG
>SFLS01000056.1 GCA_004554485.1 Oscillospiraceae bacterium
GTCGATACCCCCTACACCTAGCATTCATCGTTTACAGTGTGGACTACCAGGGTATCTAATCCTGTTTGCTCCCCACACTTTCGCGCCTCAGCGTCAGTTGCAGTCCAGTTACCCGCCTTCGCCACTGGTGTTCCTCCCGATCTCTACGCATTTCACCGCTACACCGGGAATTCCGATAACCTCTCCTGCACTCAAGCCCTACAGTATCCAAAGCAATTCCCATCTTGAAAACAGGACTTTCACTCCAGACTTATAAAGCCGCCTACACGCCCTTTACGCCCAATCATTCCGGACAACGCTCGCCCCCTACGTATTACCGCGGCTGCTGGCACGTAGTTAGCCGGGGCTTCCTCCTAAGATACCGTCTTCCCCTCTTCTCTTAGGACAGAGGTTTACAATCCGAAAACCTTCTTCCCTCACGCGGCGTTGCTGGGTCAGGGTTTCCCCCATTGCCCAATATTCCCCACTGCTGCCTCCCGTAGGAGTCTGGACCGTGTCTCAGTTCCAGTGTGGCCGATCACCCTCTCAGGTCGGCTACCCATCGCAGGCTTGGTGGGCCGTTACCTCACCAACTACCTAATGGGACGCGAGCTCACCTCAGACCGGATTGCTCCTTTGACCCCTATGCCATGTGGCTCTGTGGTCTTATGCGGTATTAGTGCAACTTTCGCTGCGTTATCCCCCTGTCTGAGACAGATTGCTCACGCGTTACTCACCCGTCCGCCGCTAGAAACACCAAAAGCAAGCTCTCAATGTTCCCCGCTCGACTTGCATGTGTTAGGCACGCCGCCAGCGTTCGTCCTGAGCCAGGATCAAACTCTTGTGTTTAATCCTTAACTTGGTTTATCTGGTGTCGTAAGTCTTCCAACTCACTACCGTGATCCAAGTCAAAACTCATTTCAGAATTAACTGTCGTTTTGTTCGCTTCCATTTTCCTGTATCGTTTTCAAGGTCCCTGCCGCTCATTCCCGCCGCCTCTCGGCGCCGTTCCCTGAGCGCTTGGATATAATAGCACATTTCCCCTCCCCTTGTCAACACCTTTTTTGAAGTTTTTTAAGGTTTTTTTTGAAGGTTTTTGCGAAAATGAACGTTTTTTCGGCTTGTTTTGATAATGTTCGTGTTTTTGACTACATCTTGTGATTTGGCATGATTTGTCACACCATGTAGTGGTGTTTGCCGCGGTGAGTGCGAACGGCGCGCGGGCGCTTAAAACGCGCCGGGCGGGCAAAATCGGGCTGTCAGGAGGGTGCGGCGCAAAAAAGTGGCGCGCACGGCGAAAGTTTTTGTCGAAGGAAAAAGAGAATGGGCGGCTCGACGAGCGGGTTCTTCTATATAGATAGAGGAGTGTAAAGGAGCGTAGTCGCCGGATTGCTATGCAGGTGGAGCGCTGGCCGCGGAGCGTTTCTTTTATAACTGAGCGATTCAAGTTTTTCCATGCCGTAGGAGAATGCTATCCAGCCCCCTCATCCGTCTCGCTGTTCGCTCGACACCTTCTCCCATATAGGAGAAGGCTTTTATTGTCGTGCAGTCTTATCGCACTTGACCGGTCTTGCCCACTATCGCAATCCGCCACGCCTGATTCCCGCACTCAACCATGCCCCGCAGCACGACCGAAGGGGAAAAATGAAGAATCGCCCGGTTGGAGTTTACTCCGAACCGAGCGATTCAAGTTTTTCCCTGCCACAGGGGGCGGCAGTGCCGCCTTCCAGTTTTATCAGCTTGACTTTCACGTCACACGCAGCCTTCTTTGATTCTTTCCCTGTACGCCCCGCGCTGCTGCCTTACGGCAAGCGCGGGTTTCGGGCGGCAATTTGCAATATTGCGCGCCCTCAGCCGCCTGCGGCGGCGCTATGGCTCCAAGAAAGAATCGTCCCTTCCTGCGTTCCCTTCGTCCCCCCGTTCCCCTCGTCCTTTACGCCATGCTGACGCTCAGCTTGCCGCCGCCCAGCACGTGAATGTGCAGATGCTGCACGCTCTGGGACGCATCTGCGCCGCAATTGGAGGCGATGCGATAGCCGCTGTCCGCAATGCCCGTCAGGCGGGCCACCTCGCGGCAGGCGCGCGCAGCGCCAGCTGCGTATCGGCAGGCAGCGCGTCCAGCTCGTTCAGGCTGGCCACGTGCTGCTTGGGAATGACCACCACATGCACGGGCGCCAGGGGATTGATATCCTTAAAGGCCAGCACGTGCTCGTCCTCGTATACCTTGGCGCTGGGAATCTCCCCGCGCGCGATCCTGCAAAAGATGCAATCGTCCATAATGCTCTCCTCCTGATTGTTTCAATCCGTAACGATCTCGCCCGAAAAGCCCTCGGGCAAAAGGCCGGTCATGCGCACGGGCAGCGTTTGCCCGCACACCGTGCCCAGCGTCTCGCAGCGCATGTATTCGGGCGTGTAGCCCACGCTTACGCCCTCCGCGCACTGCTCAAACAGCACGCGCCGCACCGTGCCCAGCTGCGCGCGGCGATAATCCTCCGCCATGCCCGCGCCCAGGGCGATCAGCTCCCGCGCGCGCTCCTCGCGTATATGCCGCGGCACGGGATCGGGCATCGTGGCCGCCGCCGTGCCCTCGCGCTCGCTGTAGGGGAACACGTGCATGCGCGCAAAGCGCATCTCGCGGCAGAAATCCAGCGACTGCCGGTGCTCCGCATCGGTCTCGCCGGGGAAGCCGCTCATCACATCGGTGGTCAGCGCGCAATCGGGAAACACCGCGCGCAGAGCCTGGGCGCTCTCGCGGAAGGCCGCGGTATCATACCGGCGGCGCATGCGGCGCAGCACGCTGTCGCAGCCCGATTGCAGCGCCAGGTGGAACTGCGGGCAGAGCTTGGGCATTTCGCCCAGCGCGCGGGCAAAATCCGCCGTGGCGATCACGGGCTCCAGGCTGCCCAAGCGGATGCGCTCCACACCGGCGATATCGTGCACGGCGCGGATGACGCTCAGCAGCGTATCGCCGTTTTTCAGGTCGCGGCCATAGCTGGTCAGGTGGATGCCGGTGAGCACGATCTCGCGGTAGCCGGCCTGCGCCAGCCGCGCGGCCTCGTCGCGCACATCCTGCACGCTGCGGGAGCGGATGCCGCCGCGCACATACGGGATGATGCAATAGGTACAAAAGCGGTCGCAGCCCTCCTGAATCTTGAGGGTGGCGCGGGTGCGCCCCTCCTGATGGGTGATCAGCAGCGGCTCAAAGGCGGCGCGGCGCACATCGGTGACGGCACACAGGCGGGTATGCTCGCGCTGCGCCTGCTCCAGGAGCGTGACGATCTCGGCGCGGCGGGCGGTGCCCAGGATCAGGCGCGCGTCGGTATCGGCCAGCAGCTTTTCGCCATCGCGCTGGGCCATGCAGCCGCACACGATGATATCGGCGGCGGGATTGAGCCTGCGCGCGCGGCGCACGGCCTGCAGGCTTTTTTTATCGCCCGTACCGGTGACGGTGCAGGTATTGATGACATACACATCGCAGGGCTGGTCGAAATCGCCGGGCTGGTAGCCGGCCTGCTCAAACAGCTCCAGCATGGCCTGGCTATCGTACTGGTTCACCTTACAGCCCAGGGTATGGAAGGCAACGGTTTTCATTGGAAAAAACTCCTTTTGCGGAGGGATGGACGGGGGGACGAAGGGGACGGGGGGACGAAGGATACGTTACTTTCTTCAGGGAAGAAAGTAACAAAGAACCTGTGTTGTGGACGGAAAAGCTGCTGGTTTTAAACTGGGAGTGGCCCTGGCCACCCGCCCCCCGTGGCAGGTGAAAACCTTGTGCTTCCTGGTCTGAAGCAAGCTTCGCCCAGTCAGCCCTTCGCTTTTCCCCCTTGGTCTGGCTTCGCCAGCCCTGCGCTGATCTGCGATCAGCGTGCCACGGGGGCATGGTTGGATGCGGGAAGCAAGCATGGCGGGTAGCGATAGATGAATGGAATGTCAAACGGAAGCCTTCTCCTTGAGGAGAAGGGGCTGAACGCAGTGAAGCGGATGAGGTGTAGCCGCCGCAGTGGCGTTATCTTTTTAGCTATGATAACGGCCATTGCATGGCCTACACCTCACCACCGCCTACGGCGGAGCCTCTCCTCAAGGAGAAGCCTTTTGGTGAGTGCATCTGCCAACTATCGACACCCGCCTTGCCTGATTATCAAGCCCCCGTGGCAGCGGACAGCGCAGCTGGACGCAGGGCGTGCGCAGCACGACCGAAGGGGAAATATTCAAGGGGACGGATGGCGCTTGCGCCGATCCGGGC
>SFLS01000057.1 GCA_004554485.1 Oscillospiraceae bacterium
CAGCAGCATCGCCGTCCAGTAGTCGATGGCGAACATCTCGCCGCCGCCCCACAGCACCACAAAGGACCGGCCGATGGCCACAAAGCCCAGAAAGATGCCTGCCAGCAGAATGAATTGCAGCCGTCCCACCCGGGTAAACAGGGCGTCCAGCTTCCGCATGGGAGCGTTTTCCGCCACCAGACGGTGGACGCGGGGCGTCATCACATTGGAAATGGCGTTGCCGAAGGCCAGATAGAAGGTGTTCAGCTGAGAGGCAATGACGTACACCGTTACGGCGGTGGAGCCGTGGATCCACGTCAGCAGCAGCCGGTCGATGGACCAGTTGAAGTTATCCACCACGATACCCAGGAACACATACAGCGTAAAGCCGAACATCTCCCGCATCAGACCGAAATCATATTCGCGGAAGGAGAAGGGCATCCGCAGCTTTGTCAGGCAGTAGCCGATGTTGATGATGCCGCTGAGGACGGTAAAGATCAGCGATACGATGGTCAGCGTCACGCTGCGGTAGCCGATGATCAGCAGGGGGATCATGATAAGGGGATTGAGCACCTGCTTGCCCATGGCCACGATCTTCTGGAACAGATACCGCTCGTTAATGGTGACATGGGACTCAAACACGCTGATGGGGAAGGTCAGCGCCGCGTTGACCGTCATGATCCGCAGCAGCTTTTCCGCCAGCGCGATCTCCTCCGCCGTCAGCTTTTTGCCGAAGATCACATCGCAGTAGGACAGGCCGAAGCCGATGACCAGTACCGCCGCGCCCAGCACCAGATAGGTGACAAGGAACATGCCGTTGAGCTTGGCGCAGCCCCTTTTATCGCCGGCGGCCCGGAACCGGGAATAGTACCGCACATAGGCGCTGCCAAGACCGAAGCTCAGCAGATTCAGATAGGAGATGATGGGCAGTACCGCCTGATAAACACCGAACTCGCTCTCGCCCAGCCGCTGCAGCATAATGGGCGTATAGACAAGCGAAATGATGGTGCTCAGCCCCATGGACAGATAGGACAGTATCGCGCCTGCTTTGATCTGGTTGACCTTCATGTACCGGCTCCTTTTACACAATTCAACATGTTATTATACCCTGTTTTTCCCATTGTGTAAAGGTCAAACTTTTTCGACTGACCGGCACCGGCGGCGCATAGATATGAGATGTACCGGGTTTTTCGCCCCGCGGAGCCGCTCTGCGCCGGGCGATGCGAAACTATCATACAAGGAGTGACCGTCATGTTCCGTCGTCTGCGTTACCTATGGGCTTTCCTGCTGACCGCGGCCGCCGCCGTGCTGCTGCGGGGGTTAGCCGTCACGCTGCCCTCCCCGGCCACAGAGGTGCTCTCCCCCATCAACGAAAGCCCCTGGGAGCTGGGAAAGCTGGTGTTCTGGCCGTATCTGTGCGGCGCCCTGCTGCTGTGGCGGCTGGAACCGCCCGGTACCACCTCACGGGGAGGACACTGTGCCGCGCTGGCGGCGGCCACCGGCCTGATGATTATATTATGTCAACTACTGTGGGACATTGTACCGCGGTACGCTTTGTTCTGTGCTGCCGTACTGGCGGGTATGGCGCTGTATCATTTCGTGCTGCGGCGGCACCTGCGGGGCAGTGAGCTGCCGTGGTACCTGCTGGCCATTCTGCTGGGTATCACCTATCTGCTGCTGACGGCGCTGCCGCCTTACGGCGGCATCTTTCTGGACCCCCACGACGCCGCGGCCATGGCACCGATCCCGTTTTGAGGGACGAAGGCGAACGCAGGGAAACTCTTAAGCAAATAAGGAAGGCTTCCCGATCCGGGAAGCCTTCCTTATTTATGTCAACCTATAATATGCTTCAGCGGTTCCTTCTGATCCCGCTGGATCTGCTTTTGATAGCGCTCCTCCTCGCTGAACACACAGCCGCAGTATTTCTGCATGTAGAAGCCCAGCTCCCTGGCCTCCTGCTGTCCGGCCCGGAAGCCGGGACGGAAGTCACGGTACAGGAACCGTACGCCGTAGCGCCGGGCCATCTCCTCCGCGATCCGCGCCATGCGCTCATGCTGCTGGTAGGGGCTGACAAACAGCGTGGAGGTGAAGCTGTCAAAGCCGTTTTCGGCGGCGAACCGGGCAGTCTGCTCCAACCGCACCGTGTAGCAATGGCCGCAGCGATGGTCGATATCCTCCGCCACAGCGCGGCAGAAGTCCCGCAGGCCGTAGTCCTCCTGCACGATCAGCTCCATGCCGATGGTGGGCGCATAGGCCATCAGCG
>SFLS01000058.1 GCA_004554485.1 Oscillospiraceae bacterium
TTAAACAGCGCCAACCGCAACTCCAGCTTGTCAACACTGGTGCGGCTCAGGGCCGGGCCACAGCGCCGCCGCGTGGCCTCCGGCCCATAAAGTCGCAGGTATCGGTAGTTGTCGGTGACCATGACCTTCTCAAGGCAGCCCGCCCGCTGCCTGACAACGACGTAGGACTTCTCGCCCGCCGTCATGTCAGCTCCTCCATCAGGTCAGTGACCCGCTCACGCGCCTCAATCAGCTCCACCGCCAGCAGGATCGCGTTATAGACCTTGGACGGGATATTTGTCTCCGGGTCGGCCAAAAACTCCCGCAGTGTGTCAATAGGCCGTTCGCATAGCTTCACGTCAATTCCACCTCCACGTCATATTCTTTCAGCATTTGCCGGATGTCCGGCCAGGTAATATAGCCGCCAGCCACGCACTCGGCGGTATGGTTCAACTCCGCGGCCAGCTGCTGCACCACTTCCTGCCGGCCCACCGCGCCGGTGAGTTGCTCCAGCCGTTCAGCAGCGGCCCGCATGATGCGGCAGCCGCGAACAGAACAGTTATGCTCATAACCACAGCCTAGACGAGCAATGCGCCCAGTCTCTACCTTCAGCCGCCGCAGCGCGGCCAACAGATCTTCGTCACGCATGCTCAGTTTCCTCCTTCCTCATCGTCTCCAGCGTTTTCTCCGCCTCCTCGCGGGTTAGGAAAATCGTTTTTCCTATGGAACTTTCCACGCATGGGCAGAACGGGTACGTTTCAATGTCCCACCGCCCCTGTATTGCGAAGTATTTCATGCTCCCAACTCGGTGCTCGAAGATTTCTCCGGCAAACACTCTGTATAATTTATCGCCCATCTTGCACGGCAGCACTACCAGCCGCCCGTCCTTGTCGGCCTCGGCCAGCTCCTCCAACCGATCAAGATCGCAGCCTCGGCCCAGTTGGCGAAGCGCCTCTGCGGCTTCGTGATCCATGTCGATTTCCTCCGGCGTCAGCCCCGTGTCCTCGTAGGCGGCGAGGCGCAGAAACCGTTCCTCTGAGATATTCCGCGGATACCCGTTTGCAAGGCGGCGCGCATACTCTTCTCGCTGCGCGTCAGCTTCACGCTTATTTGTCAGTCGTTCCATCACTCCACCCCCAGCGCTTGCTGCAAGATGTCGATGCACCGAGAAAGTTCCTCAAGGCCTTCATTCGTCCGATTGAATATCCTCCGACACCGAAAAGCACTCAGCCAGTCCTTCATATCGTCCTGGTAAGAGCATTCAGTCACTCTCACGGCCTGAGCCGCCTCCTGGCAATCGTTCCGCGGGAAACCGCAGGCCATCAGCAGCTTAATATACCTCTTCCTGGTCATACGTTCACCTTCTCCCGCAGCACCGCGATTTCCTCGGCATACCGGGCGCAGCGATCCATCAGCTCCTCGATCTTGTCGACAGCGGCCAGTAGCATACGATCGCACTCACAGCCGGCATAATCCTTACCGTCAATCGTCTCTTCCATGTGGAAAGTACAAGCTCTACAGTCCAGCTCCACCGATGACGCTGAACTCGAACACCGCAGCGCCGCTATCGGTTTCTCAGTCTTCATTCTTCGCACCTCCGTCTCTCTTTTCCATCCTATCCAGCGCGGCGGCCACAGACCGCCACACCGCCACTGGGAAGCGCTCCCGGCTTAGCATTCTGCCCAGCATCTCCGGCGTGACAGCTTTGCCATCTACTTCGTCACACAGTTCCGCCAACGGTGTAAAGCTGACCAGCCCAGCTCCGCGCCCACGATATGCTTCCAACCGCGCCAGCGTCGCCCGCTTGAGCTCCGCCGCTTCCGCCGCACCGCTCCGGGATATAGTGTACGGCGCGGCGGATTTTACAGGATCAGGGGGGGGTATCAGAGGAACAGATACCTCCGGCAGCTCCTCTGCAGCCGCCAAGGCGCGGCGGGCCAGTACCAGCATCTCGATCCAGTCAGCGTGGCCCACGCCCATGCCCTTGTCCAGGACTCCGAACAGATAGTTCGCCAGCTCGGTGCATTGCGCCTTTGTCAAGTCAACTCTCGTCACGCTGCTGCCCCCCCCTCATCGGACATTCCACACTGGCGCTTCAGCTCTCCGAGGTCAATGCAGCTGGAGATGCCGTCCATTTTCCGTTCCGCTGCCCACGTCGGCGAGTCCTTGTGGTTGATAGCCACGAGGATACAGCTCTTAAACGCCCGCCGGATACGGGGAGGCGCGCTGGTATATATTGCCGAGATGATCTCACAGCAGTCCGCCGCCAGGGTCATCGCGTCGCCCTGCGCCTCAAGGACAGTCTCACCATTCTTGGTCCTTTCGCATTTGATCATTTTTATTCCTCCTCATTCTCCACCGGCGGCAGCGCCAGCCACCGCACCACCTCTGCGTCTATCTCAGCGCCGCCCTCGCGGAAGCGGAACGATGATCCGTCCCA
>SFLS01000034.1 GCA_004554485.1 Oscillospiraceae bacterium
CCCGGCCGCCGAGCGGGTGGGCAAACGGGTCCTGACCGCCCAGGGCGGAGATGTGACGGCGCAGTACCGCCGGGGCGCCGAGGAGACGCTGCGGCTTGGACGGCTGTACGGCTGCGAGGCTGCCCTGCTGAAGGAGCGCAGCCCCAGCTGCGGCAGCGGGGTCATCCACAATGGGCGCTTTGACAGTGGGCTGACCCCGGGGGACGGCGTAACAGCCGCGCTGCTGCGGGCAAATGGGATCGCCGTGTACGGCGAAAGCGAGTGGCAGAAGCTGCTGTAACGCTTTTGAGCGAAAAGGAGCAAAACAGAAAGCCGGGTCTGTCGTTGGCGACAGGCCCGGCTTTATGCAAGGTTACAGTATTTTACGGTAAAAAACGTTCAATGGCACAGGCGACGCCGTCCTCTTCATTGCTTCGCGTCACCCAGCGGGCCGCGGCCTGTGTTTCCGGGTAGGCATTGCCCATCGCCACGCCAATGCCGGCAGCCTGCAGCATGCCGATATCGTTATCGGCATCCCCCAGCGCCATGACCTGCGCCATCGGGAGCGCCAGCATCCCGCAGAGTGCCTGCAGGGCGGCGCCCTTGCTGGCCTCCCGGTCGGTCAGTTCCAGATTGGATTCCATAGTACTGACGGCGCGGACGGCATCGCCGAAGCGTTGGGACAGCCACGCTTTGATTGCGGCCTTTTGCTGCGGCAGCAGGTAGGGCAGATTGATCTTCTCCAGGTGGGAGCCGGGGCGGTGCATCCGCTCCCACAGGCTGTCAACGATGCTTTCCTGGCTGGAAAAAAGCGCTTTCAGATGGAAAGGCGGCAGATGCAGGGCATCCCGGTTTTCCCAGTCGGCCCGGGAAAGGTACATCTTCTGGTCGGCATACAGCTGGATGGGAAAGCCGCCCATGCCGGAGAGATGGGTCAGAAGCTCCTCCGCGATGGGCAGAGGCAGCGGCGCCGCCCGCAGGATATGGCCTTCCCGATCGGTGGTCATGCTGCCGTTGCAGGTGATGAAGTAGCGCAGAAATGGCAGCTCCAGCACCTGCGGCGCCACGGCGGAAATGCTGCGGCCGGTGGCCACTACGATCTCGACGCCGCGGGCGGCCGCCTGGGTGAGTGCTTCCCGGTTGGCTTCAGAGAGAGTTGTGTGGTCCTCCCGCAGCAGGGTACCGTCCAGATCGACAGCGATGAGTTTGATTTCGGGGGATGTCATGTCGGTGGATCCTTTCGGAAAGTAAGATAAGGGGGGAGGCCCGCAGGGCGCTCCGGCTGCGCCGGAGCCTGCGAGCGCAGCTCGCAGCGGCCGCCGCAGGCGGCCGGCCCTGCGGACCGTGACCGGCGCGCGGCACAAAGCCGGCAAAGGGAAAACGGAGGGCTACGGCCTCCTTTTGGGCTTGCGGTAATGCTCGGTGATCTGCTCCACGGTGGTGGGCTGCACCGTCAGCAGCTCCTCTACAAATGGGGCAAGCACGGGCTGCCAGTCGATGGCCTTATGCTCCAGCAGGGCAGCCATATCCGGCGGCAGGGGAGCGGTAAGGCACAGCTGCTGCCCGGTAATGGGGTGAGTGAAGGCGACCCCGGCGCAGTGCAGCGCCTGCCGGGGGAAGCAGTCGGTGGGGCCTCCGTACAACTCGTCGCCCAGCAGCGGCCAGCCCTTTTCCGCCATATGCACCCGGATCTGGTGGGTGCGGCCGGTATGCAGGATAAAGCCGACCAGCGCGCAGCTGCCGTCCGCGGCGGCCGCCAGCACCCGGTATTCGGTCACGGCGCGTTCGCCGTCCGGGGAAACGATGCGCTTCATTTCCAGGGGGATCTCGCGCTCCAGCGGTAGGTCGATTAGCCCCTGGGTGGGGGCAGGAACGCCGCTGACGACGGCGACGTATCGCTTGGCGACGCCTTTCCACAGCTTGCCGGCAGCGATTTGATGGCGGGCGACGACCACGGCCCCGGTGGTATCCTTATCGATGCGGTTGACGGCCCGGAAGGTACCGGGTTCTCCCTCCTTTTCGCAGAGGGTCGTATAGACGCTGGCAAGGGTGCCGAAGATATGTCCGCCCGACTGGTGTACCGGCATCCCGGCGGGCTTGTTAAAGACGGCGACGTCGTCGTCCCAGTACAGGCGGGGAACGTCGGCCTCGCAGGGCGGCAGACGGCGGGGGGACTCCGGCAGGGTGATCTGCAGCAGATCGCCCTCCTGCAGCAGGTCGATGGTGCGTGCGTGGATGCCGTTGCGCAGAATGCCCTCCGGCAGGTGCTTCAGAGAGATGATGACCTTGCGGCTGATGCCCTGGCGAAAGCGCAGGAAGTGCTGAATCTCGGTGCCGGCGTCCTCGGCAGTGATGGTATAGCGAAAGGTGGCCATGCGGCGCCTCCTTCCCGAAAGTTTGCTGCGGCCGGGAGCCGCTGTGCCGCCCCGCGGCCGGCCCCACGCTTTGCGTGGGGCCGGCCTTTACGCGCCCCTGCACAGGGGCGCGCAGCGGCGCCGAAAGGCGCCGGGCGGGGCGGCACGCCGGTATGCTGCGGGGCTTCTGGCGCCCTGCAGCCGCGGCAGCGCCCCCAGTATTCTACGATACCGAATTATAGCACAGAATAAGCTTTTACACAATACGGGCCGGAGGACAAGGAAAAGCTCCCGGCAGCGGATCAACTGACGGGAGCGGGAATGCGGGTCAGGCTACGCCGAGGTATTCCTCCAGGGTCAGGTCGTTTTCCATGATGTAGGTAGCGATTTCGACGCCGACATAGCGGAAGTGCCACGGCTCAAAAATGATGCCGGTGATGTCGCTCTTGCCCTTGGGATAGCGCAGGATAAAGCCGTATTTGGCGCAGTTTTCCTTCATCCAGATCGCTTCGGGATCGTACTCGAAGGACTCTTCGATAGAGCTGTGGTGAGTGTAGTAATCACCGGAAAGAATATCCACTGCCAAACCGGTGTTGTGCTCGCTGGTTCCGGGAGGCGCCACGCGGGTGGCGGCAACTTCTTCCGCCTTTTCACGGGAATAGCCGTTCAGGCGCATCTGCTCCTGCACCTCGTTTTCCAGCAGCTGAGCGCTGCGGGCAAAGGTGCGGTAGCCGCTGATGACCTGCAGTGAATAGCCATCTGTCTTGGCGGCATCCAGGAAATCCTGCAGCGGTTCGGCAATGCGGGCGTCCACCGGCCATCCTACCGTCACGCGCTCCATATCCAGCTCCTCCGCAAGGGGATAGGCGGCGCTGACCAGAATAGTGCGCCAGTCATCGCTGCCGGGGTTGGAAAGAGAAGTGGAAGGCGTCGGGGGTTTCGGATCGTCAGGCTGCTGCGGATTGTCAGGCTGCTGCGGATTGTCAGGCTGCTGCACGTCGGGCTTGTCATCGGGGTCTTCCTGGCCGGGCAGCGGCTGCTCTTCCTGTTGGATGTCGCCCGGTTTGACCTCCTGGGAGGTAGTAGGCGGGGCAGGCTGCTTGGTGCTGCTGCGGTGCTGGATAAAAGCGGTAACGCCCCAGACCAGCAGCCCCAGAACAAGCAGCAGAAGGATCACGCCTCGAACCCGTTTGAAGGCCCGACGGCGGCGTTTCTCTTTGGAATAATCGTATTGACTCATGATACAGGTCCCTCCTGGGGAAAAGGTTTCAGTATGTTATCAGTGCCATTATAGCACGCTTTTGCTGCAGTGAATACAGTAAAATGGAGCCACCTGTCCGCTGCGGCACATATTACGGCTTTTTCATCAGCAGGGCGCACCAGCCCTCCTGCTCTCTGGCGTCGGTGACGATCAGACCGGCGCTCTCCAGCGCGGCGATGACCTCCTCCCGCCGGGGGAGGATGACGCCGGAGGCGACCAGGCAGCCGCCGGAGCGCAGGTGGCTCATGATGGCAGGAGCGAGAGCAATGATGACGTCGGCGACAATGTTGGCCAGGATGAGATCAAACCCGCCGCGGGTCGTCTCCTCCGGGAGCGGCTGATGGATCAGGTCGGCGGCGAGGGCGGTAAAGCGGTCAGGCCCGAAGCCGTTTTGGGCGGCATTTTCGGCGGCAGTGCGCACGGCAGTTTTGTCGATATCCACGCCTACGGCTTCTTTTGCCCCCAGCAGCAGGGCGGCAATGGAAAGGATGCCGCTGCCGGTTCCCATATCCAGCACCCGGCAGCCGGCCGTGGGCAGCTGCTCCAGCAGCTCGCAGCACAGGCGGGTGGTGTGGTGGGTGCCGCTGCCAAAGGCCATGCCGGGGTCAAGCGTCATCACCAGCTCGTGTTCGGCGGGGATATAGTGCTCCCAGCTGGGACACACCACCAGCCGCTGCCCCAGATGGGTGGGATGGTAAAACCGCTTCCAGGCGTTGGCCCAGTCCTCCTCGGCCAGCGTCCGGTCGGTCTCCATGCGGTAGGGGATCTGTTCGGCTTTCAGCCGTTGGGTCAGAAAAGCGGCCGCTTCGGCGGGGTTCTCCTCAGGCGGCAGATAGAGGTGCAGCACCGCTTCGGTGCGGCTGCGCGCCAGCAGCTCCTCATCGATCAGGTCGATATGGGCGATTTCCGGAACCATCTCCAGCATATCGCTGTAATCTTCAATGTAGATGCCATAGGGGACGACCAGCTGCGCGATGGCTTCGGCCGTTTCGGCGTCCTTGGTGTTTACGGTTATTTTCAGGTCAGTCCAGTTCATGGCGGTTCCTTTCTTCTTTGGCAGAGTGGCAGGGGGAAAAGAGCCCCCGTCATTACCGATTATTATAATGGGGAATGCGAAAAATCTCAACCGTTTTTGCCTGCTTTTTGCATAGAGGCAGAATAGAAGGCCATACTGTCTGCATAAAGATGGAAAAGGAGGCATGAAAGCATGACCGAGAAGAACCGGTACGGGGAACAGCAAACCAAAGGATCTTCGGATTCCCTGCAGGAGGAGCTGAGCCGGGTAAACCGGGAACTGCGCCGGGCGGAGGAGCTGTTCAACGCCGTAACGGATGACGCCCTCATCGAGACCTGTACCTACCGGATCCAGACGCTGATGACCTACCGGGCATACCTGCTGCGGACGGCACGGCAGGAGACGGAAGCCCAGGCGCCGGTTACGCTGTAAATGCAAACAGCATTCAATAAAATGATGGAAAGGAACTGACACCATGGAACCGCTGATGATCGTTTTGCTGCTGGTTGTCGGACTGGCGCTGCTGGTGCGTTTTCGGCACGCGCTGCGGGGGTGGCTGCTTTCGGCCGCCGGGGGAGTAGGGGTGCTGTGCCTGCTGCAGCTTACCGCCGGCTTTACCGGGATCCGCTTGCCGGTGAACCTGTTTACCGTGCTGGTATGCGGGGTGCTGGGCTTGCCCGGAGCGGTCAGTCTGCTGGTATGCAACCTGTTTTGGTGAACCGATCATGTGCCTACATAGCAAAATACCATCCGATGCCCGGTGCGGGCGGCGGATGGTATTTTGTCTGTGGGGCGGGTTACAGGCTGTTGATATAGTCTTCTACCACCTCAGCAAAGTGGCAGGGCTCCAGCGAACCTTGCTGCATTAAGGCTGCCAGATCGGCCGCTGCCCGGGCGCTGTCAGTCACATCCGAGATAGACTGTTGCAGCTGCCAGCCGTGGTCGGGGGAAAATGTCTCACATAAAATGGCAAAGCAGCGGTAACGGCCCAGCTGCGGGTGGGTGAGATATTCCTCATAGGCACGGTAACGGATTTTCCCATTCTCTCGATCATACACTATACCGGTGTTCCTCCTCTTAGATTTGCTTCCAGTCAGGCAAGAAGCATGCCGTCCAGTAAAGTGTAGCACAATTTGCGGAGAATGGGGCCACTTTTTCTGCCGCCGATTTAGAACACTGAATGACGAATGGAAGCGAATCATGTCGAAATGAACGTAAAGAGTGGTACGCAATGGCTGAAACAGGGACACTCGGGGGCTATAGTGCATAATTATTCAGGCTGCATTTCTCATAAATTGGTATAAATTTCATGACAAGAAAATGCTCCGACCCACGCGTGCCCCGTTCAGGGCAGCGGGATCGGAGCTTATGCAGAGAACGGCGCGGGATTTAGTCGCAGCGGTTCTGGCTGTTGTTCTGAGAATTATTCTGGCTGTTGTTTTGGGAATTGTTCTGGTGGTTGTTCTGGCTGTTGTTCTGGGAATTGTTCTGGTTATTGTTCTGGCTGTTGTTCTGAGAATTTTTGTTCATGATCAGATTCACCTCCTTTGCAGTGATAGTATGTACGGGTTTGCGGCATCTTATACCATGCAAAACAGTGGCAGCGGCACGGGACAGCAGGGAAAAAGACCTGTTTTGGCAAAAAAGCAGACGGGCAGAAGCGGGAAAGATTTTTATAAAATTCTATTGACAAACCGGCGTGTAATGATATAATGAAATCAAGAAAACAAGAATCATTACTGAAAAGGAGAATACAAATATGGCGAAATATGTTTGCACCATCTGCGGTTATGTTCATGAGGGCGACGAGGCTCCCGAGTTCTGCCCCGTTTGTAAGGCGCCGGCTTCCAAGTTTAAAAAGATGGACGGCGAGATGACCTGGGCTGCCGAGCATGTAGTCGGCGTGGCCAAGGGTGTGGATCCCGAGATCGTAGACGGTCTGCGTGAGAATTTTAACGGCGAGTGCTGCGAGGTTGGTATGTACCTGGCCATGGCCCGCGTGGCGCACCGCGAAGGCTATCCGGAGATCGGTCTGTACTGGGAAAAGGCTGCCTGGGAAGAGGCCGAGCATGCTGCCAAGTTCGCAGAGCTGCTGGGTGAGGTCGTGACCGATTCCACCAAAAAGAACCTGGAGATGCGAGTGGAGGCCGAAAACGGCGCTACCATGGGCAAGACCGAGCTGGCCAAGAAAGCCAAGGCGCTGAATCTGGATGCCATCCATGATACCGTCCACGAGATGGCCCGCGATGAGGCCCGTCACGGCCGTGCATTCGAAGGACTGCTGAAGCGGTACTTCGGCTGATCCCGTAAAAAGCAAAACAAGGGGAAGCAGGGAAACCTGCTTCCTTTTTTGTCCGTTGGTGCTTTCCTTCCCTAAAGGAGTGGGTGAAAGGTTTGTCGCTGCGCCGAAAATGAGCGGGGGATAGGAGAAAACTGTTTGTGGAATTTCCACAACGAGAAAAAATGTTTTTATTTTTTTAGCCGCAAACTCTTTACAAAATAAAGGGGGTTTGCTATGATAATTCTGTATTCATCCCCCGATTTTATGCGAATTTGGGGGGCTACAACCGGAAAACCATAGAAAAAACATACAAAAGGAGAAATCTGCTATGTCCAGAATTGTAATTGCCCTCGGCGGCAACGCGCTTGGCAACACCCCCTATGAGCAGCTCGATCTGGTGACCGAGACCGCAAAGCCCATCGTTGACCTCATCGAGGCCGGCAACGAAGTGATTATTGCCCATGGCAACGGTCCTCAGGTTGGTATGATCAACCTGGCGATGAGCGCTGCGGCCGAAGCCGGCGCCGTCAAGAGCGATATGCCGTTCCCCGAGTGCGGCGCGATGTCCCAGGGTTACATCGGCTATCATCTGCAGAACGCCATCGGCAACGAGCTGGCGAAGCGCGGCATCAACAAGCCCGTAGCGACCATCGTTACCCAGGTCCTCGTAGATGAGAACGACGGCGCTTTCCAGAAGCCCACCAAGCCCATCGGCGCTTTCTATACCAAGGAGCAGGCGGAAGAGATCGCCGCGACCAAGGGCTTTACCATGATCGAGGATGCTGGCCGCGGCTACCGCCGTGTCGTTCCCTCCCCCAAGCCCGTTGACGTGGTGGAGAAGGACGTAGTAGAGGCTGTTGTAAAATCCGGCGCGGTTGTCATCACCGTCGGCGGCGGCGGAATTCCCGTCATCAAGAAGGACGGCAAGCTGGTAGGCGTTCCCGCCGTTATCGATAAGGACTTTGCCTCCTCCAAGATCGCGGAGCTGCTGCACGCGGATGCGCTGTTCATCCTCACCGCTGTGGACCGTGTTGCCATCAACTGGGGCAAGCCCGATCAGAAGAGCCTGGAGGAGATGAGCATTGCCGAGGCGGAGAAGTACATCGGCGAGAACCAGTTCGCTCCCGGTTCCATGCTGCCCAAGGTACAGGCTGCCATCGCCTTTGCCCGTTCCGGCGGCCGTGCCATCATTGCCGACCTGCACAACGCCGCTCTGGCGCTGGAGGGCAAATCCGGCACCGCTATCCATAAGTAATTTACAGCCTTATCGGCTTGCAAAGCGCCCGCCCATTCGGTCGGGCGCTTTTGTGTTGCCCGGCCGTATTTTTTATGATAAAATGACACAGAACGCGGGGCGGGACGACTGCCTGCGCAGCCGCTGCAAAAGGAGAAAACCATGCATCTGTTTTTGACCGGAAAAGTGCAAATCGGCAAAACCACCGTGGTGGATAAGACCATCGCCCGCCTGGGCGTTACCCCCGGCGGCTTTCGCACTTATTTTGGGGAGGACCGCCGCGCGCCGCACCACTTTTTATACATGAGCAGCGCAGCCCGGCCAAGAAGCTTTGCGCCGGACCACGCCGTTGCGGAGTTCCGACTGGGAGCGGACGGTGCGCCGACAGCCTGTCAGCTGCTGCCCCGCTTTGTGGAGCTGGGGCTGCACTGCCTGGAGGACGCCCAAAGGCACCCTATGCTGCTGATGGATGAATGCGGGCGGCTGGAACAGCGGCTGCCGGCGTTCCGGCAGCGGGTGTTGGAGCTGCTGGACGGCAGCACCCCTATTTTGGGTGTTGTGCGCGAAGACGCCATGGACTGGCTGGAGGAGATCCGCCGGCATCCCGGGGTGCAGCTCATCCCCGTCACGGTGGAAAACCGTGACCGCCTGCCGGAAGAACTGGCGGCGTATTTTATGGATTTGTTGGAGCAGACGAAAAACAGGAAGGAGAAGTGGGAATGAATCGCTCTTTGAAAAAAATGCTGCTGTCGGCCATGTTCCTGGCGCTTGGGCTGGTGCTGCCGTTTTTCACCGGACAGATCCAGCAGATCGGCAATATGCTGCTGCCCATGCATCTGCCGGTATTCCTCTGCGCCTTGATCTGCGGCTGGCAGTACGGCACGGCGGTCGGGTTTATTCTGCCGCTGATGCGTTCCGCCATTTTTGGAATGCCGCCCATGATGCCGACAGCGGTCGCCATGGCCTTTGAGTTGGCCACCTATGCTTTTGCGGCGGGCTTTTTGTACAGCCGTGCCCGCTGGCAGTGTACCCGTATGCTGTACCGCTCGCTTATCATCGCAATGCTGGCGGGGCGGGCGGTCTGGGCCGCGGCCATGATGGTTCTGATGGGCCTTTCCGGCGGGGTATTTACCTGGCGGATGTTCCTTTCCGGGGCATTCCTCAATGCCATACCCGGGATCCTTTTGCAGCTTATTCTCATTCCCATGATCATGGTGGCGCTGGACCGCGCCAAGCTGGTGCCGTTCCGCCGGGGAGTCCAGGAGAAGCCCTCCCGGGGTAAGGAGCCGGTATGATCTATGATATTGCCGTGGTCGGCGCAGGCCCCGCCGCCGCCACCTTTGCCCGTTGCTTTCTGCGGGGGAACCCCGCCGCGGCGCTGCTGTTGATCGACGGACAGGATGAGAAACATAAAAAGCCCTGCGGCGGGCTGCTGGCGCCGGATTCCCAAAAGGCGCTGGCGCATTTTGACCTGACGCTGCCCAAGCGGGTGCTGGTGGACCCCCAGATCTTTACGGTGCAGACCATCGACCTGGTCAGCCGGCAGGTGCGCTATTATCAGCGGTATTACCTGAATATGGACCGCTACGCGTTTGACCGCTGGCTGCTTTCGCTGGTGCCGCCGCAGGCGGAGCTCTGTGCCGGGCGCTGTACTGCCATCAGCCGGGAGCCGGAGGGCTTTGTGCTGACAGTCAAAACGGGCGAAGGAGAGCGGCGGTATACGGCCCGCCGGGTGGTGGGCGCGGACGGCGCCGCTTCGCTGGTGCGGCGCCGCTTTTACCGGGAGCCTGAGACCCGCTATGTGGCGATTCAGCAGTGGTTTCCAAACGATACGGCACACGCACCGTTTTATTCCTGTATCTTCGACCCAAAGACGAGCGAGAGTTGTTCCTGGATCATTCGCAAAGATGGGTACCTGATCTACGGCGGGTGCTTCGCGCCGGAGCAATGCCGGCCGGCCTACGAGCGGCAAAAGGAACGGCTGGAGCAATATTTGGGGTATTCGCTGGGGA
>SFLS01000035.1 GCA_004554485.1 Oscillospiraceae bacterium
GATCTGCGGCAGCAGCTGGCGGCCTATCTTGCCCCGCGGCTGCCGGCGTGTGAGATCCTGTACAGTATGCCGACGGTGCGCCGTCCGCTGGCCGACGGCATGGCCACGCTGGTGCTTTCCGACCGGCAGGTGAAGCGCAGCGAAAAGACGCTGCCCGGCAGCAGCCCTTTGCTGCTGGAGGTGACGCTGCTGCTGACAGCGCTGCACCGGGACAGCGGCGAGGACTGCGAAGCCCTGACCGAGCGGTTGGCGGCACTGACCATGCGGGGGGACTTCCCCTGCGCGGCGGCCGCCTTTGACTGCGGGGAATGCGGCTTTGACCGGGGGTGCGGCGCCTTTTGCCAGCGCAGTCTGCTGACGGTGTACTGCGAGCTGGAGGAAACCGACGACGGCGGGGGAGAGGAGGCGAACGGATGAGCCAAATCCTTGCGCCCGGCAGCGGCATTACCATAGAAGCCGGCGGACAGGTGCTGGCCCACGCCGCCGGCTATTCGGTGAAGATGAGCCGGGCCTGCGTGGCCGTCTGGCCCTACGGCAGCACCGAGCCGCTAACCCTGCTGCCCGGCAGCACCAGCCATATCCTCCAGCTGGAGCAGATCCGGTGGGAGGAGGCGGCGAATTATAATACAATGAGTAATTTTACCGTAAAAATTACAAGAAACGGCGGGACGGTACAGTATACCGGCTGCGAATGGACCGCCGTGGAGGAGGAAAGCCGCAGCCCGCTGGTGTGGCAGAGGGCCACCCTGGCGGCGCGGCAGAGAACGGAGGAACAAAATGGAGCAGCAGGCTAAGACCATTCTGGCGGCGGTGCGGGAGCCGGAGAGCGCCCCCGCCGTGCGGTATTCCGGTACGGTGCAGGAGGTGCCGCTGCAGGACGCGGCGACGCTGGAGACCGAGCTGAGCGCCCTGCAGCGCCGGCAAAAGCGGATGGCGCCGGACATGGACGAATGCGGCGAGCCGCTGTACTGAGCAAGGAGGGTGTTTGCGATGACAACGATGAGCTACAAGACCTTTTTGTTCCCGCACAACCCGGAGACCATTACCGTGACGACCCAGAGCCGCATCGCCACCGCCCACTGCCCCGAATACGGGCCGGTCCACCAGAACCTGGGGCTGGCCCGGCGGGTCATCCGGGCGCAGGGATGCTTTTACGGAGCGGACGCCAAGGAGCGGTTTGCCGCGCTGGAATCGCTGATGTGGTCCGACGGCGCCGGATTGCTGCGCATCCCCGGGCTGGGGGTGGTGACGGCCTACCTGACTGCCCTGACGCTGAACGGGGAGGGGGACGGCTCGCTGCTGCGCTATACCGCGGAATTTACCGAGCTGATCGCTTCCACCGACCGGGAGGGAACACGCTATGTCGATTAACCTGATGGGACTGACGCTGGCCAACGAAACACTGCAGCTGGCTCCCCCTTCCTCGATGGTGATCACCCGGGCGTGGAATTCCCCCGCCGTCCGGCTGGATATTACCATCCCCCATCGGGAGGCGGTGGACGACCTGACCCGGATCCAGGTATCGCACGGCGAGGAGGTGCTGTTTGCCGGCTTCTGCGATGAGCTGGTGCGCTCGGTGGACGGCAGCGGCGCCGCCGTGAGCATAAGCGCCCGTACCCCCGGCGCCCTGCTGTGCGATAACGAGGCGCTGCCCAAGACCTATACCGACCTAACGGCGCAGGGCTTTTTCAACGCGGAGATCCGGCCGCTGGGCTTTACCGCCCTGACCGTGCCGGACGCCTCCAGCGCCGCCGAATTCCAGCTGAACAAAGGGCATTCGGTATGGGAGGCCTTTTGCCTGCTGTGCTTCCGGCTGTACGGCCGGGAGCCGCACATAACCGCCGACAACGCCCTGGCAGTGGAAGCGCTGACCGGCGCCGATCCGGTGATCATCAGCAACAACCCGGCCGAGACCGGCGTGCTGCGCTACTGCTCGCTGGAATTTACCACCCGGCGCAGCAGCGCGCTTTCCTCCATCGTTTACCGGGATGTGGGCGGGGCCTATTCCCAGCTGTATCAAAATCCCTTCGGCAACGACCAGCAGGTGCGGCGCAACCGGTATGTCATCCCGGCGGCGGAATTCACGCCGAATCCGGCGCTGGATGGCTACCGGCGCATCCTGAAGGGACAGCTGGGGCTGCACAGCGCGCGGGTGGCCGTCCCGGGGCTGTGCAATATTTACCCCGGCAGGGCGGTGTACCTGAAGGACCCCCTGACCGGCGAACGGCTGATGGCGGCCTATCAGGTGAAGATCATCTACACCGAGAGCGGCTGTCTGACCCGACTGGTGCTGGCGGACCCGGCGTATATGTAGTATCCCGCCGGCAGGGCAGGGTGGGCAAACGGGTGGCGCGGGAGAGGGGTTGCAGAACGGTTACAGAATGTAATAATTAGAAGCTGTGCCTGACGCTGGAATAAGAGGGAAAATGTGTGGGACGGAATTTTTTTGCAAAAATGGTACCAAAATAGAAGGAAATTCGGCGTTTTATCGGGCAGCGGGCGGCATGGAGGGCCGAAAGTCGGCAAAAGCGATAAAATGACAAATTGGTTACAATCTCCATCTTGTAGGAGGGGAAGAACCCCGATTACAATGGCTTCAGAAGCCGGGCGGACAGGTGGAGTGTTCCGCGCAGCGCTTCCGAAAACCAAAACGATTAAAACCGAAGGAGAGTATCACCATGAAAAAAGCATTTGCACTGGCGCTGGCTGTTCTGATGGTGTGCACCATGGCGTTTGCGGTTTCCACCGGAGACCAGGGCGGGTACACCGGCGGCACCTCCGCTGCGGACAACACCTATATGCAGTCTATCGTGCCCGGACAGTCGATCATCTTCACCCAGGAGGAGCTGGGCCTGACCGACCAGAACTGGGGCAAGACCAACGGCAGCTTTGACCCCAAGAAGAACACCGTCACCCTGACCATCCCGGTCGGCAGCGAGCTGATTGCCAGCCAGGGCTGGGTTCAGACCGACGCCACCACCTATAAGTATGTTGTGACCACCAAGGCCAACGAGACTTCCGTACTGGACAACAACGCGGATATCATTATTTCCGGCGTGAAGGTTTCCGTTTACGGCGTCAGCGCCCCGGCCCTGAATGTCAGCTACGTCAAAGAGGTCTCCGGCGTGACCAACTATGTCTATGTTTCCAGCTTTGAGGATCTGGCGAGCTTTTCCGCCAAGGAGCCCGGCGAGAACTACTGCCCCATGAACGCCAAGAGCGAGGAGCATATCCTGGCGATGTGCTTCGACTACGGCCGCAAGGCGGATGAGACCAACGCCGTGTTCGGCGCCAACGGCCTGGAGGTGACCGAGATCGACACCACCGGTAAGATCCTGTACACCGTAAAGGCTGCCACCGTGGACGGCCAGTACATCACCAGCGGCAACTGGACCCAGTCCGTGACGGAGGGCACCGGCGGCAAGGTGACGGTTTCCTCCGCGCTGAAGGCCGGCGATAAGATCTACTTTGGCACCGTCAGCTTTAACGGTCTTTCTTCCGCGGCCCAGAAGGCCCTGAACGAAAACCTGACCAAGGCCGGCGCTTCCATCAAGGCCTCCTACGGCTATTCCGCCGAGCAGACCATCATCAACCGTCCGGTGGAGATCGTTGTGGACGGCATGGCCAAGGGCTACAACGCCTACATGGTACGCGCGGACGGCACCCTGGCCAACCTGAACGCCAAGTTTGACGCCGACACCGGCCTGCTGAGCTTTGGCGGCACCCTGACCGGCCCGGTCATCGTGACCGATAAGGCGCTGACCGCGACTTCTTCCGGCACCGGCAGCGATTCCGCCGGCAACGGCGGCAGCTCCGGCCCCCAGAACCCTGCGACCGGCGCGAATGACATCGTAGGCGTTGCGGCCGCTCTGGCCGTCGTCGCCGGCATCTCCGCCGCCGCGATCTCTCTGAAGAAGAAATAATCTTCTTTTTGCCTGCCCTACTCCACAGGGCAGCCACAGTGCGAGTACCAAGCCCCCGACCGATCTCCACGGCCGGGGGCTTTCCCTTTTGGTTGCAAAAGGGCGGGATTTGGGGTAGAATAATAGCGCAGACGAGCCGGCCTGTCGCCCGAACAAGGGGACGGCGGGGCGGCGGGCGCGCCGCAGCGCGGGAGGGCCGGCCGCAAGGCCGGCCCGACGGGGAGCGCAGGCGTGCCCGCCGACAGGCTCCGGGCATGAAAAAACGAAGGATGGGAGAATCATATGAAGATCCTTTTTGTCGGAGACGTGGTGCGGCAGGCCGGCTGCGATTTTTTGCAGAAGCAGCTGCCCAATTTGCGGCGGTTTTACGGCGCCGACCTGACCATCGTCAACGGAGAAAACGCCGCCGAGGGCAACGGCATTCTGCCAGGCAGCGTCGAGCTGCTGCTGGACGCCGGCGCGGACATCATCACGCTGGGCAACCACGCCCTGCGGCGCAGGGAGATCTATCCCGTCCTGGAGGAGAGCGACCGTATCATACGGCCGGCCAACTTCCACGCCAGTGCCCCCGGGCGCGGCTGGTGCCTGTACGACTGCCCCGGCAAGCCCCGGACGGCGGTCATCAACCTGCAGGGCAACTACCTGCTGGAAAGCCACGAAAATGCCTTTGACTGCGTGGACCGGCTGCTGGCGGAGATCGACGCGCCGGTCAAGATCGTGGATTTCCATGCCGAGGCGACCTCCGAAAAGATCTGCCTGGGGCTGTACCTGGACGGGCGGGTCAGCGCCGTCATCGGCACCCACACCCACATCCAGACGGCGGATGAACGCATCCTGCCCGGCGGCACCGGCTACATCACCGACGCCGGTATGTGCGGGGTGTTTGATTCGGCGCTGGGGCTGGCCCCCGAGCCCGCTATCCGGCGGTTCCGTACCGGGCTGCCCACCCGCTTTGAAAGCTGCAGGGGCCCGGTGAGGCTGAGCGGCGTGCTGCTGGAGGTGGACGGCAAAACCGGAAAGGCCCTTTCCATCGGGCGGATCAACGTGGAATGAGTACGCCGAAAAGCAGGAATACTTGCAAGGAATAAAAAAATACTGTATAATAAAACATCAGCAAAAAATGCGGCGGCCCGTGCTGGCGCCCAAAACGGAGGGATACGATGATAGGTTACGAAAACACATTGGGTACCGTGGAAATTTCCCAGGAGTACTTTGCCAACCTGATCGGCAAGGCGGCCTCCGAATGCTACGGCGTTGCCGGAATGATCAATTCCACCTATCAGGGGCTGCGCTCCGCTATTACCAGAAGTGACGTGCCCGACAAGGGCGTGCGGGTGAAAACCACCGACGGCCAGCTGGTCGTTGATATCCACATTGCCGTTACCTACGGCATCAATATTAACGCCATTGTGCAGAGCATCGTACAGAACGTGCGCTACACCGTGGAGGAATGCACCGGCTTTAAGGTAGCGCGGGTAAATGTCTATGTGGACGAGATGACCGCCTGAGCCGGCGGATTCTCCCTTTCTCATTTTTGCAGGGGGCGCCCGCCGCGGCGCCGCCCGGAAGGAGCGTACGATTTGATCACAGCAAAGCAACTGTCGGAGGCCTTTATCTCCGGCGCAAACAATATCAGCAACAACCGCCAGAAGGTAGACGCCCTGAACGTCTTTCCCGTGCCGGACGGTGACACCGGCACCAATATGAGCATGACCATGGGCGCCGCCCGGGAGGATCTGCTGCAAAACGACTATTCCACCGTGGGAGAGGTGGCCGGCAAAGCGGCCTCTGCCCTGTTGCGGGGCGCCCGCGGAAACTCCGGCGTTATCACCTCGCTGCTGTTTCGCGGCTTTTCCAAGGGGCTGAAGCACAAGACCGAAGCCGGCGCCGCCGACCTGGTGGAGGCGCTGGAGATCGGTGTGGCCGCTGCCTACAAGGCCGTGATGAAGCCCACCGAGGGGACGATCCTGACGGTGGCCAGGGTGGCCGCCGAGAAGAGCCGGGCCGCGCTGACCGACGCCATGACCCCCGCCGAGCTGTGGGATCTGGTGGTGGAGGCGACCGAGGAGGCGCTGAAGCATACCCCCGAGCAGCTGCCTATCCTGAAAAAGGCCGGTGTGGTGGATGCCGGCGGACAGGGCCTGGTGTATATCTTTAAGGGGATGCAGCAGGTATTTGCCGGACAGGGAATGGTGGCCGGCGCCGAGGGGACCGAAGCCGCCCGCGAGGAGAGCGAGGCCGCCACGGTAGTGAACGCCGCCGGAGAAGTGGAGGAAGTGGATATCAACAACCCCTACTGCACCGAATTCCTGGTGATGCGGGATAACCCCGAGCATGACCCCAGCGGCCTGCGGGCGTACCTGGAATCCATCGGCGACTGCGTGGTGGTGGTGGATGACGAGGAGATCATCAAGTGCCACGTGCATACCGCCCACCCGGGGCTGGCGCTGGAAAAGGCCGCCACCTACGGGATGCTGACCAAGCTGAAAATCGAAAATATGATAGAACAGCACAAGGCGCAGGTGGCTGCCGTAAAACAGCAGAAGCCCGCCGTCGTCCCGGTGGATGAGAGCCTGACGGCCGGCTTTGTGGCCATTGCCGCCGGCGACGGGGTGCAGCAGCTCTTTACCGACCTGGGCGTGCAGCAGATCGTCAGCGGGGGACAGACCATGAATCCCTCGACCGAGGACATCCTGCACGCGGTGGAGCAGGTCCCCGCAATGGACGTTTACGTGCTGCCGAACAACAAAAACATCGTCATGGCGGCCGAGCAGGCGGCCAAGCTGGCCCGCACCAACGGCTCCCGCCGGGTCCATGTGGTGCCGACCACCACCATTCCACAGGGCATTTCCGCCATGATGGCCTATGATGAAAACGCTGACCTCAAGGCGAATCTGGAAGCGATGCAGGCAGCCGCCGAGCAGGTGCAGAGCGGTTCCGTGACCTTTGCCGCGCGCGACAGTGACTACGACGGCCATCTAATCCGCGAAGGGGAACTGCTGGCGCTGGAAAACGGCCGGGTGGCCTTTACCGGCACCGACCTGGGTTCGGTGGTGGCCAAGGTGGCCAAGGACCTGCTGCGCGAGGACAGCCAGTTTGTAACGCTGCTGTACGGCGCGGAGGTTACCGAGGAGCAGGCGGCCGCGGTGGAGGAATCGGTGCGGACGCTGCTGCCGGAGGAGCTGGAGCTGACGGTCGCCTATGGCGGACAGCCGGTGTACTACTTCCTTATTTCGGTGGAATAATGCCGGCGCAAACCCGGACAACCCCGGCAAAAAGCGAGAGGCTCCCAAACTGAATTAACGAAAAAACGCCCGCAGTACGGCCGCTGAGCCGTCCGGGCGTTTTTGTTATACCAAAAAGCGCGCCGCAGAATGAAAATTCTGCGGCGCGCCCCTTTTGATGCTCACTTGGGAATATTACTTGGCGTCGACTTCCGCCATATGGCCGATGAGATCCAGCAGCTTGTTGCTGTAGCCCCATTCGTTATCATACCAGGAGACCAGCTTGACAAAGTGATCGTTGAGCATGATGCCGGCCTTGGCATCGAAGATGGAGGTGTGAGGATCGGAATAGAAATCGGAGGAAACGACATCCTCGTCGGTGTAATCCATGATGCCCTTCATCTCACCTTCGCAGGCCGCCTTGACCGCCTTGCAGATCTCCTCGTAGGTGGTGGGTTTGGCCAGCGAGCAGGTCAGGTCGACGACCGAAACATCCAGCGTGGGAACACGGAAAGACATACCGGTCAGCTTGCCCTTGAGCTCCGGAATGACCAGGGCGCAGGCCTTGGCAGCGCCGGTGGAGGAAGGAATGATATTGCCCGCCGCCGCGCGGCCGCCGCGCCAGTCCTTCTTGGAGGCGCCGTCCACCGTCTTCTGGGTGCCGGTGGTGGAGTGGACCGTAGTCATCAGGCCCTCGACGATGCCGAAGTTATCGTTGATGACCTTGGCCAGGGGCGCCAGACAGTTGGTGGTGCAGGAGGCGTTGGAAACAACGGTCATCTCCTTGCGATAGGTGTTCTGGTTAACGCCCATGACGAAGGTAGGCGTTTCAGTATCCTTGGCGGGAGCAGAGATGATGACCTTTTTGGCGCCGCCCTGCAGATGCGCCTGGCACTTTTCGGTGGTGGTGAACACACCGGTGGATTCCACAATGTAATCCGCGCCGACCTGGCCCCACGGGATCTCGGCGGGGTTCATCAGGTCAAAGACCTCGATAGCCTTGCCGTTGACGGTGAACTTTTCATCCTTGATCTCCACCGTGCCGTTGAAGCGGCCGTGGATGGTATCGTACTTGGTCATGTAAACCATGTAGTCGCGGTTAATGGCGGGATCGTTAATAGCGACCACCTCGTATTTGTCCGGCTGCTCCATCGCTGCACGGAACACCAGTCTGCCGATGCGGCCGAATCCGTTGATACCGATTTTGATTGCCATAAAAATCTCTCCTTTTCTTTTCTGTAATGAGGGTTCCTACATTGTTTATTTTATAACACTCGCAACAAAACTGCAATAGCTTTTTTACCGGAACCTTTACAAATTATTCCCCCAATGGAAAACATTATTTGGCTGAACAGCGGCAAGGTGGAAATACTAACAAAGAATTTACGCATTTTGCAAAAAAATCGGGTGACAGAGCCGTTAATATATGGTAAAATAAGTTTGTCGAAAAATGTCGAAAACGGGGAGGTGGGCCGCATGGAGGAGAAGCTGAACCTTTCTGCACAGGACGCCCTTGCGCTTTCCGCCGCCCTGCGGCTGCCTCTGACCGACCTGTTTGCCAGGATCCGCAGCATCGCGGCTCACGAGGAGATGCTGACCCCCTTTTTGCGGCAGGAGCTGGAGGGGGTGCTGAGAGACGGCTACCGGCTGCTGCGGCTGGCCGACAGCCTGAGCGCGGCCGAAGGCTATGTGCTGGAGCCGAGCGCCGCCGCGGTCTTTCCGCTGTGGCAGGGGCTGCGGGAGTGTCTGGAATCCGCCCGGCTGCTGTTGGGCCAGAAGGGCTATTTGCTGCAGTACAGCCTGCCCGAGGAGTCTGATATGGTACGCGGCGAGCAGGAGATGCTGTTCAGGGCGGCGCTGCACCTCATCAGCAACGCTCTGAATGCCACCGGAGGGGAGGGCCCCGTGACGGTGCGGGGGGCTGTGACAGGCGGCCAGGCGGTGATCACCGTGACGGATGAGGGCTGCGGGATCCCCCGGGAGCTTATGGAAATGGTTTTTGAGCCGTACGAATCCCGCGACCGGAACGGGCTGCCCTTTCAGTCGCCGGGGCTGGGCCTGCCGCTGGCCCGCCGGGTGCTGGAGGCGCACGGAGGCTCCCTGCGGCTGGTAAGCGGGACAGGCGGTACGGCTGCCATCTGCTCGCTGCCGCTGACTAATGCTCCCCAGACGCTGAAGGCCGCCGCGCCGCGGTATCTGGAGGATCTGTTTTCTCCCCTGTATACTGTGCTGTGCGATTATCTGGACCCGCCCTGGCCCTATCCGCAGCCTTAGCGCTGCCCCAAGGGCGCGCATTCCGGAGCGCTTTGCCAACAGAAATCCCCCTGCCGAAAAAGACGGCAGGGGGATTTTTTAACGGCAGAAAGCGTTAAGCGATCAGACTTTAGCTTTTTTGTTGTTGGCGGCACGGACGATGGCACCGATAAGCATCACGACCACGAAAAAGCCCAGGTAATAAAGCGCCTGAATGCGATAGGCCGCGAAAGCGCAATAGACCATGAAGCAGCAGCCCAGAATGGCGGCAGCCGGCAGAATGAACCGCTTGAAGGGCTTTTCTTCGCGCGCGTTGACCATGAGGGAGATGAACATGGGGATGTAAGCGGCGTACAGGGTGATGATCGGCAGTTCATCCGGCTCCCAGTTGAAGAAGGAGGGGCCCATGCCGTGGATGAAGAAGAAGTGCCAGTACAGATACCACAGCGTGCAGATGATGATGCCGAGCCAGGCGGAGTTGGTGGCCATGCCGGTCTTTTGATCCACCTTGGCGAAGAAGCGGGGGGCGATGCCCTCGTTGCGGACGCCCAAGGAATAAGCCCCGCGGGCGGCGCCCATCATCAGGCCGTTGGTGGTGCCCAGGCAGCTGATAACCGAACAGGTTGCCGAAGGCCTTTTCCGGCAGAAGGTCGCCGGCAGCCATCATATCGGTGGTGGTCATGGTGCCGGTAAGACCGACGAAATAGGCCATGTAAATGGTAACAACGATGAGCGCGCCGAGGGAAAGTGCCAGCGGCAGATTCTTCTTGGCGTCCTTCAGCTCGCTGTTGATGGAGGTGGCGATGATCCAGCCCTCATAGGCGAAGGCAAATGCCACGATAGCGCCCATCAGTCCGCTGCCCTGCGAAGCGATCTGCTGGCTGGCGGCAGTAAAGGCCTGGACGGTAAGGCCGTTGGAAAGGCCGGCGATGGTGCCGACGACCGCCATGAGTACGAGCGGGACCAGCTTGATGGCAGTGGTGGAAACCTGCAGCTTGCCGGCCAGCTTGGGGGCGTAGGCATTGATGAGCCCGTCGCCCACCAGAATGGCAAGACCGATCCAGAAATGGGTCATGCCGGTAATGGGAAAGCCGAAC
>SFLS01000059.1 GCA_004554485.1 Oscillospiraceae bacterium
GGCCGAGGGTACGCTGCACATCAAGCCGGGGAAATACTATACCATCTATACCGATGGCAAGGAGTCCTATCTGGGGCGGCACCGGCTGCTGGACGCCGCCACCTCGGACGGCATCCCGCTTGCCGCGGTGACGCTTGTAACAGCCAACACCTTCCGCAGCTATGAGCGCGGGTCGCAGTTCGCGTGGTTTTTGGGCTCGGTGCTCTTTTTGCTGGCGATGCTGGTTGCGGCAACCGTGCTGTCCCACCGCTTTGTCAAACCGATCAGCGACAGCCTTGCGGCGGTCAGAGGCGGCACAACGGAGGTGGTGGCCTCCGGTATTTCGGAGATCGACGAGCTGCTGACCATGATCCGTACCCGGCCGGCGGGCGCGCTGCCGCCCGATGTGGAGGCGCGGCTGTGCGGCTTTGCGGAGAGGGCAGGTACGCTGACCGGCATGGAACGTACCATCCTGCAATACTATATGGACGGCTATACCGTCAAGGATATTCCTGAGCTGGCACATATCAGCGCCAGCACGGTAAAGACTCATAACCGCAATCTGTACCGAAAGATGGGGGTAGATTCGTTCGATGAGCTGAAGGTGTATATTGAGCTGTTCGCCAGCTGCGGCCGCAGTGGTGAGCTGCTGAAAAGATAAGAAAGACGATAGCAGAGTGCACAATCCAAGCCACATTGGATTGTGCACTCTGTCTACGCCTAAGGGCGATTTTCACGTTTACCGGCAAAATTCACCCTTGGGGTAATAGAAATTTTTCGTAAAACCCCATATAAGTGTGTATATAGCTGAGCGTGAGTACGGGAAAGAACTGCGACGTAAGCAAGGAGGGACTGGAATGCGCCGCATCATTAAAGCGTCCATGGAGGACAGATCCTCTATGGAAAGGTTTCAGTTTTCATTGCGCTGTGCGGTATGCGGCTTCCTTTGGGAAAGTCAGCCGGTGCGCTTCTCCAAGGCGGGGATGCAGCCGGAGAGCGAAGGAAAGCGCGTGATTTTTCAGGCGCTGTACCGGCGGGAGCGAGAGGACGCCTTCGAGCGGGCCGCCACAGAGGCGCTGGAGTATTTCAGCCTGTGTCCCATTTGCAAACGGCTGGTTTGTGACCGGTGTTTCCTGCTGGGCGAGGATATTGACCTGTGTACGGACTGTGCGGCGTTCTTACAGGAGAGCGGCGAGCCGGTAGAGAGTTCATTCACAAAACACGGCTGAAGCGGAGGAACCGCCTATGAAATGGAAGGGCTGGATAGGAGGTGTGCTGCTGGTCATGATGCTTTTCGGAACGCTGGGCTGCCTGCCGGGCGGAAAACGAGGGCAGCTTCTGCACCGGCTGCGGCTTGGCGAAGCCGCTGACCTGCGAAGCCTGCGGCTGGCAGCCCAAGCCGGGCGCTTCGGCCCCGGCATACTGCCCGGAATGTGGCAACCGTCTCAAATGAGACGTGCCGATATATGCACATTCAGACAGGAAGAAACAATAGGAGAAAACAGTAAAAACAGGAGGAACGGTGATGAAAAGCATGAAAAAGCTGGCGGCTCTGCTTCTGGCGCTGGTGATGGCACTGACGCTGGCGGCCTGCGGAGGCGGCAAGGGCAGCTCCAAGACCAACCCCGTGGTGGGCAAGTACATCGGCGAGACGGTTCTGTCCTTCGGCGAGTGGGTGCCCATGGACGAGGTGTATGATCTGGGTGACAACTACATTGAGCTGAAAGAGGACGGTACGGGCTGCTTTATGCTGGACGGCGACCCGACGACCATCGCGTGGAAGCTGGATAAGGACGGCGCCCTGACGCTGGACAGAGACGGATCCATCTGCAACTGCACGCTGAAGGACGGCCTGATCACGGTGAATGATTACTTCGGCTTTGACCTGCAGCTGACCTTCCGGAAGAGCACCGCTGGCGGCGGCAGCGGCTCCGGCACTGCGGAGCTGTCTCTTGACGACTTTGCGTCCGTCTATGGCGGCGACTGGCACGGCATGGCCGGCCTCTCGGACGCCACCGGCGACCTTGAGGCGCTGAACGACACCGCCCACGAGATTCTGGCGCGTCTGGTCTTTGACGGCAACGGCGGCTGC
>SFLS01000060.1 GCA_004554485.1 Oscillospiraceae bacterium
GGCTTTTTCTATCCGGAGGATGCGCTGGCTTTTTTGCAGAACAATGGCTGCGATGTGGCCTTTCTGGATGTGGAGATGGCGGACATCAGCGGCGTGGAGTTGGCCCGGAAGCTGAAAGAAAAGAACCCCGATGTGAACATCATTTTTGCCACCGGGTTCAGCCGTTACCGGGAAGCGGCCTTTGACCTTCATGCCAGCGGTTACCTGACCAAGCCGATCACGACGGACAAAGTGCGCAAAGAGTTGGCGGAACTGCGCCGCCCGGTGGCGAAGGCAAAGCGGATGCGGGTACAGACCTTCGGGAATTTTGAAGTGTATGTGGACGGCAGGCCGCTGGAATTCCGGTACAGCCGCACCAAGGAGATGCTGGCGTATCTGGTGGACCGGCAGGGCGCACTGTGTACCGTGGGGGAGGTTCAGGCCGTTTTGTTTGAGGACGAGACGGGCCACGAATCCTACATGAAAAGCCTGCGCCAGGATTTGCAGGTCACGCTGGATGAGGCGGGATGCGGCGGCGTGCTGGTAAAGCAGTGGGGCAAGCTGGCGGTGCAGACCAGCGCCTTTGACTGTGACTATTATGACTGGCGGGAGGGACGCCGGGAGGGGCTTTCCTATCAGGGCGAGTACATGAGCCAGTACAGTTGGGGTGAGGAAACCAACGCCCTGCTGGCAAGCGATGAGCATAGCCGGGGGAAGGCAGCAGAAAAAGAGGCTTTGAACCAGACCTGACCGCCCGCAGGACGTCATGCGCCCGGCCCCGCCGGATTCCGGGCAGACTGCTTTTGCGAATCGAAAGGCGGCGCCGTATCATTCTACTGCGTGGCAGGCCTCGGCCGGGTCGCTTTGCGTCACTGTACCATGCTCTACCCGCAGACTGTAATCGCAAACCGCCAGCACCGCTTTTCGATGGGTGATCATCAGGCAGGTTCTCCCCTTCAGGCGGGACAGGTTGCTCAAAAGCTGCGCTTCGGTCTGTTCGTCCAGCGCACTGGTGCATTCATCCAACAGCAGCACCGGCGCTTGTGTCAGAATGGCCCGCGCGATGGCAATGCGCTGGGCCTGCCCCTCCGAAACGCCCAGCCCCCGTTCTCCCAGCATGGTATCCAATCCATCCGGCAGGGAGCTGACCCATTCTTTCAGGCAGGCCGTCTGTGCCGCAGCCAGAATGGTTTCCTCGTCCGCCGACTCCGTAAACATGGCGATATTTTCCCGCAGGGTACCGGAAAACAACGTGTTGCCCTGGGGCACATAGGCAAAAAATTTCCGCGTCCACACGCCAATGGGTACGCTTCGGGGCTGTTTCTCGCCGGGGCTGTGCAGCAGCAGCGAGACGCTGCCGCCGTCCGGCTGATACACTCCCAGAAGCAGTCGAAACAACGTGGTTTTTCCCTCGCCGGAAAGGCCGGTGACGGCCACAAAATCACCTGCGTGAATGATACGGTTCAACCGCCGCAATACCGGCCCGGATTCTTTGTCATAGCCAAACTGCACATTTTCCAGCCGGATTTCCTCCAACGTTGTTTCCCCGGAACCCGGCGGCTGTTGCTCCGGCTCCTCGGGAAGCACCGTCAGTTCCCGGATACGCTCCGCGGAGGAAATCATGGCATATACCCGCCCGGCGATGCCGGCCGCGCTGGAAATCGGCCCCTGCACCTGATTGGCAAGCTGGAGCATGGCTGCCAGCATGCCATAGCTGAGGCTGCCCCGGTAGATCCCGATACTGCCCCAAACCAGACACAGGAGCCACGAAAGCTGAAACGCCAGATTGATCCAGTGGTTCATCGCCGCGCTGAAATCCCCTTTTTGGATCTGCGCCGTTTCCAGCCGGTTTTCCCTCTGCCGGATTTTCTGCGCCAGCCGCTGCCCGGAGCCGCTGGCCTTGACCAGCAGCAGATTTTCCAGCACTTCCTGCAACAGGGCATGGTAGCTTGCCTCTGCCTCCGACACCATCGTGTGCCGTTTTTTCATCGGCGTTTCCAGGTTTTTTCATCAGCTCTGACAGAATCTCTGCCCGGAGGCTTCCCTGCAAGGCGGCGTTCGCCCGGATGGACAGCCGGTGGACGGCCAGTGACAGGCCCCGGATCCCCATCGCAGCCAGAAGCAGCACGGCGGCGCTTCGCCCCAGCCGCGCGGCATCGTGGGATGCCGCCCCGTCGATCAATCCTCTGGTGGACAGGGGAATCAGCAGGGAGAGCGCGGAAAGCAGACTTTTCAGAATGCATATCCATACAATCGAACGGCGGCACGGCCTTGACCATCGTCGGAGGTCTCCCGCCGCCGGGCTGTGAAACAGCCTGTGTAGCTTTTCTCTCATCTGATCCGCCTTTCTTTTTATCCG
>SFLS01000061.1 GCA_004554485.1 Oscillospiraceae bacterium
GCCAAGGAGCGCGCGCTGCAACTGCTGGACCGTGTTGGCCTGGCCGAAAAGGCTGAAGCCTACCCGGCACAGCTTTCCGGCGGCCAGAAACAGCGTGTGGCGATCGCCCGCGCGCTGGCGATGAACCCCGACATCATGCTGTTTGACGAGCCGACCTCGGCGCTCGACCCTGAGATGGTCGGCGAGGTCTTGCAGGTCATGAAGCAGTTGGCGGCGGACGGTATGACGATGGTCGTCGTCACCCACGAGATCGGCTTTGCCCGTGAGGTGGCCAGCCGCGTGATCTTTATGGAGGGCGGCTACATCGTGGAGGAGGGCACCCCTGAGGAGGTCATCGACCACCCGAAACAACCACGTACCATCGACTTTTTGAGCAAGGTCCTGTAAGAAACTGCGGCCTCTGGCGCAAAGCCGGAGGCCCTTTGTTTAAGGGAGGCAAAATCATGAATTACGAAGAACTGTTGCAGGCGGCCCGCGGGCAGATGGGCCCCTGCCATGCCTGCCCCGTGTGCAACGGCCGCGCCTGCGGCGGCAACATTCCCGGCCCTGGTGCCAAGGGCAGCGGCACGGTGGCGATCCGCAACTTTGACGCCTGGCGCAGCGTGCGGCTGAACATGGACACCATCCACGAGAATTTTACCCCGGATACCCGTTTGCAGCTGTTTGGCCGTACGTTCAAATATCCGTTCTTTGCCGGGCCGGTGGGCGCTATGGCGCTGCACTACGGCGACAAGTACAACGATATGGATTATAATTCCATCCTGGTGCCTGCCTGCGCGGCTGCGGGCATTGCCGCCTTTACCGGCGACGGCACCAACCCCAAGGTGATGGAGGGGGCCACCGCGGCCATTGCGGCCAATGGCGGCTTCGGCATCCCCACCGTCAAGCCGTGGGATAATGCGACCGTCACCCAAAAAATGGCGATGGCACGGGAGTCCGGCTGCTTTGCGTTGGCGATGGACATTGATGCGGCGGGCCTGCCCTTTTTGCAAAACCTGACCCCGCCTGCGGGCAGCAAAACGGTGGAGCAGCTGCAGGAGATCGCCCACGAAGCCGGGGTGCCCTTTATCCTGAAAGGCATCATGACGGCCAAGGGTGCGGAAAAGGCTGTGCAGGCCGGTGCGGCGGGCATTGTGGTGTCCAACCATGGCGGCCGTGTACTGGATGACTGCGCTGCCACCGAGGAGGTGCTGCCCGAGATCGTAGCAGCTGTGGCGGGCCGCGCCAAAGTGTTTGTGGACGGCGGCATCCGCACCGGCGGTGACGTGTTCAAGGCGCTGGCACTGGGCGCAGACGCCGTGCTGATCGCCCGCCCGTATGTTACGGCGGTGTATGGCGGCGGGGCCGAGGGTGTTGCCTGCCTGACCGAAAAACTGGGCGCTTTGTTTATGCGTTTTTTGTGGTTTAATCTTGCATAAACTTACATTTTGCGGTAAAATTACAGCATGTACCTGCTTTATTGCGCTGAATCAATTAAGCGGGCGCAAGAGGGATTTGTGTAAAGCATTTTGAGGAGGTCATAACGATGAAAAAATTGATCAGCATGGCGTTGGCTGCCGGTATGGCAGTCAGTCTGGCAGCCTGTGGCGGTGCGGCTTCGTCTGCCCCTGCGGCGGATTCGGCTGCTTCGGGCACTGCTTCCACCACCGAGGCCGCAGCCGACAGCGACCTGGCCTATATCCAGGGCAAGGGCAAAATGACCATCGGCTACACCGTCTACGAGCCGATGAACTACACCGACGCCGACGGCAACTTTACCGGCTTTGACACCGAGCTGGCCACCGCCGTCTGCGAAAAGTTGGGCGTGGAGCCGGACTTTGTCGAGATCAACTGGGACACCAAGATCGTTGAGCTGGACGCCAAGAGCATTGACTGCATCTGGAACGGCATGACCCTGACCGATGAGATTATGGCGAACACCGCCTGCACCAAGGCCTACGCCAAAAATGCGCAGGTCGTCGTGATGAAAGCCGACGCCGACTACACCTCCACCGCTGACCTGGTGGGCAAGACCGTTGTGGCCGAGGCCGGTTCCGCCGGTGAGAGCGCCATCCAGGACGACGGGAGTCTTTCCCAGGCCGATTACATCAGCAAGAGTGTCCAGACCGACTGCCTGATGGAAGTTGCCGCCGGTACAGCCGACGCCGCCGTGCTGGACCTGACCCTGGCTACCGCCATGATCGGCGACGGCACTGACTACGCCAACCTGACCATCAAGGACGAGCTGAACGCCGAGGAGTACGGTGTTGCGTTCCGCAAGGGCAGCGATGCGGCCGCGGCCGTCGATGCTGCGTTTGATGAACTGAAATCCGACGGTACGATGCAGAAATTGGCTGACAAATACAGCCTGAGCCTGGCTGACTGATGGGCGAGGCGGCTGTAATCTGGGGGCGTCTGACCGAATCATTTTGGCTGAACTGCCAGCTGTTTGGTCTGACGCTGCTCTTTGCCATCCCGCTGGGGCTGGTGGTGGCGTTCGGCTCAATGAGCCGGTTTGCCCCGCTGCGCGGCGTGGTAAAAACGTTTGTATGGGCGATCCGCGGTACACCGCTGATGCTGCAAATCCTGGTCATCTACTTAGGGCCCGGCCTGATGGGCTTTACCAACCCCTGGCCGTCGGGCGGCAGCGGCCGGTTGGTGGCGGCGGTGGTGGCGTTTGCCATCAACTACGCCTGCTATTTCTCCGAAATTTACCGCGGCGGCATCGAAGCTGTGCCCAAAGGCCAGACCGAGGCCGGGCAGGTGCTGGGCATGACCCGCAGCCAGATCTTTTTTAAGGTCACGCTGCTGCAAGTGGTCAAGCGCATTTTGCCCCCCATGGGCAACGAGATCATCACCTTGGTCAAGGATACCTCCCTGGCCAACGTCATCGCCAACAAGGATATCATCATGATGGCCAAGGAGTACAGCGCCAAGGGCCTGATCTGGCCGCTGTTCTCCACCGCCGTGTTCTTCCTGGTATTTGTAGGCGTACTGACGCTGTTTTTTGGCTGGCTGGAAAAACGGCTGGACTATTTCCGCTAAGGGGGTACGGCTATGGCATTGTTGGAAGTTGCCGGCATCGGCAAAAGCTTCGG
>SFLS01000062.1 GCA_004554485.1 Oscillospiraceae bacterium
GTGCCGTACTTGTAGGGATTCTTGGACTGATACATTCTTCGTTTCCTCCTTCAATTACTTGACCAGCTCGGGCTTCTGTGCCTGATGCTCGTGGGTGTCGCCGGCGTAAACATGCAGGCGCTTCAGGGAGTCCTTGGTAACGGTGTTGCGGGGCATCATGCCGCGGACGGCCACGCGCATGGCCAGCTCGGGCTTGTCCTGCATCAGGATGCGGTACTTGGTCTCCTTCAGGCCGCCGATCCAGCCGGAGTGGGTACGATAGTACTTCTGCTCCAGCTTGTTGCCGGTCAGAACTGCCTTGCCGGCGTTGATGACGATAACGTTATCGCCGCAGTCGGCATGGGGGGTATAGGTGACTTTGCCCTTGCCGCGCAGCAGGTCGGCCACGACGACGGCGGTCTTGCCCAGGGGCTTGCCGGCGGCGTCAACGACGTACCACTTGCGCTCGATGTTGGCCTTATTTGCCATAAAAGTGGACATGGTGTTTTCCTCCAAATTTATTATAATGTATTTTGCTTTACTTTTTTGTGTTCCCTTGCTAAAATCGAAAGGAAACGCGCCAAACGCGCAAGGATATTTATAGCATAACCCCGCCGGATTGTCAACACCATTTTGATTTACGGCAAAAACTTCTTGTATTTTCTCTCATTTTCTCGTGATATCTCTCGTTTTCTTGATTTGCAATTTTCGTTTTTCGGAGGCGTACCGTATGCAGCGTATTTTAGGGCTTGTCCGCCGGTGTGTGGAGGACTATCATATGATCGAGCCGGGAGACCGTGTGGCGGTGGGCGTCAGCGGCGGAAAGGACAGTCTGCTGACACTGGCGGCGCTGGCGCGGCTGCGGGAGTTCTATCCCGTTTCCTTCACGGTGGAGGCCATCACTCTGGAGATGGGGATGCCCGGCATGGACTTCGGCGGCGTGGCAGAGCTGTGCCGGAAGCTGGAGGTGCCCTATACCCGGATCCAGGTGCCGGTGTATCAAATAATCTTTGAGGAGCGCCGGGAAAAGAACCCCTGCTCGCTGTGTGCCAAGCTGCGGCGCGGCAGCCTGAACACCGCCCTGACAGAGCGGGGCATTCATAAGATCGCGCTGGGCCACCACTATGACGACGCGGTGGAGACGCTGCTGATGAACCTGCTGTTCGAGGGCCGCATCGGCTGCTTCCAGCCGGTAACGTATCTGGACCGCACCGGCGTGACCCAGATCCGGCCGCTGCTGTACTGGAGCTGCCCATTGTCCATAATCCCTGTCCCATGGACGGTCACAGCCGCCGTCAGGAGGTAAAGGAGCTGATCGCCTCGCTGGAGCAGCGGTATCCCGACCTGAAGCAGAAGCTGTTCGGCAGCCTGCAGCGCTACCCCCTGTACGGCTGGGATCTGACAAAAGAAGAACGGTAGCAGACGCTACCGTTTTGAAAAATCAGCAAAAACCCTCCGGCGGCAGCAAAGCCGTTTCGCCGGTTCTTCTATGTACCCAGTATCCACTGGATCAACAGCAGCAGGCAGAACCCCGGCACGCCCAGTATGGCGATCACCAGCGCGTTGAAGAGATTCAGCCCGAGACTCAGGCCCGTGTAGGCGGTGGTGAGGTCCAGCGCCCACAGCGCGCCGAACCCCAGAGCCGTATTGATCACCAGCCGCAGCACCAGCTTCAGCGGCGTTTTAAACAGCCGCCAGATGGCCACCAGCAAAAACAGCAGCACCAGCCCTAACGATATTTTTTCTATGACCGACATGCGGTCCCTCCCTTCATGGACGATGCCGCGACGCAGGGCTCCTGTGCCGTCTGTGCCGGCACGGCGGCCGGACGCTGCCGGTTGACCGGCATGCCGGCGCGCTCCTTGATGTATCGCAGCAGGTAGTCGTATTTCGCCTTCAGGGCGTTGATCTCAAAAATACTGGCCTCCACCAGCTCCGGCTCGCAGGCATAGTTGAACCGGTCATAGGCCTCTTTCAGCTGCCGGTTGATCTGATCCAGCTCCTGCCGCAGCTCCTTGTCCGTGGGCCACAGGGTATCCTTCTGCTTTTTTGCCATGATACGTCCTCCTCGTTTTCGTAACCGATGGCGCAATCCGACTGTTTTTTCGGATTACGGTATCGGTCACTTGAGGCGGGGACACTGCGTTTCCCCTGCCTTAAAGTGTACGAGTAGTTTGGACAAATATGCCGCCATTTAACCATGAGGAAGAAAAATTCTGAGAGGAGACGGTCCCATGACACATGAGGAGTATATGAGCGAAGCCCTGGCGCTGGCCCGGGAGGCAGCCGCCCACGGGGAAGTACCGGTGGGCTGCGTCATCGTCAGAGACGGCGCGGTGATCGGCCGGGGCCGCAACCGCCGGGAGGAAAAACAGGCCGTCAGCTCCCACGCGGAGATGGAGGCGATGGCCCAGGCCAACGCCGCTCTCGGCACCTGGCGGCTGGAGGACTGCGACCTGTATGTGACGCTGGAGCCGTGCCCCATGTGTGCCGGCGCCATTCTCAACGCACGGGTGCACCGGGTATTCTACGGCGCCCGTGACCGGGCCATGGGAGCCTGCGGCGGCGTGCTGAACCTGTTCATGGAGGAGTTCCCCCATCACCCCCAACTGGTGGGCGGTATTCTGGCGGAGGAATGTCAGGCGGTGCTGTCGGACTTTTTCCGGGCGCTGCGGAAGGGATAGAGGAAACAGAATGCCGGAGGGCGGCTCTCATGGAGAACTGCCCTCCGGCATGTCTTATCTCAAAAAACCATAGAGCCGAAGGCGAAACGCCTTCGGCTCATTATGGCAGGAAGATTGATGAAAAAAGTTTTTGTCTCTTGCAAGTATTAAGATACCC
>SFLS01000063.1 GCA_004554485.1 Oscillospiraceae bacterium
ATCAATCATTCCGGTTGGGATGTGGGCAGGCTGGGAGCGCAGGGGCTTTGCAACATCTGTACGCCCGTATCCTCTGCCAACGTCAAACCGGGCGATCTGGTGTTTTTCACCGGAACCTACGATACCCCCGGTGTCAGCCATGTGGGTATCTACGTCGGCAACAATATGATGATCCACTGCGGAGATCCGATCTCTTATGCAAACTTAAATTCAAACTATTGGCAGTCCCATTTCTACCGCTATGGGCGCTTGCCGTAAAGGAGAGTGAACGATATGAACCCGAAAATTATGAAGCTCCGTGGGGAGCTGGAGAAGAACAAAGGCAAAATCTCCGATCTGCAAGGCCGCAACCGCGAGCTGGAAAAGCAGATTCGTGAGCTGGAGGACACCGACATCATCGGCATGGTGCGTGAGAACAGCATGACGATGGAGCAGTTTGCCGAGCTGTTCCGCCGTATGCAGGCCGCGCCTGCACCGGCCACTTCGGAAAAGGAGGCGTTGAACCATGACTAAAAACACACCGCGCATTTTTATCAGCCTGCTGCTGATGCTCCTGTGCATCGGGATTCTCCCTGTTTCCGCCTTTGCCAGCGGCGGTGATTATCCTGATAATGCGCTGCCCACCGCCGAAAGCAGCGCCGCAGACGCACAGGAAACAAAACAGATCGGCACGGTCACGACCAACGGCGGCAACCTGAACGTCCGCACCGGCGCGGGACTGGACAATACCGCGTTTACGCAGCTCCCCAACGGCACGGTGGTCGATGTGATCGGCAGGGACGGCGATTGGGTAAAAATCCTGCTGCCCGCCCGTGTGGGCTATGTGTACGGCAGCTATCTGACCGTCACCGACGCCGCCGACAGTACCGTGAGCATCGGCGGCATTACGCTTCCGTTTGATGAAAAAGAGCTGACCGACCTCTGGCAGCTCCTTGTTGGCAGCATGACGGGCGGCAGCGACGCGCTGACACCGGACGGCAATCTGACGCTGATCGACGATATTGGCTCCAGCACCAAGGCAGGAAAACAGTTCATTACGGTGACGATGAGGGCGAAGAAACCGTCCACTTCTTAAATCAGGTGGATGAGGCTGACCTGATGGCGCTGACCGGCGAGGAAGAAACGCCCGCCACTTGCTCCTGCACCACAAAATGCGTGGCCGGTACGGTCAATACATCCTGCCCCGTCTGCGCGGTCAACATGACCGAGTGCGTGGGCAAGGAGGCAAAGCCCGAAGTCCCCACCGAGCCGACAGAACCCGCCGCCGAGGAATCGGAGAAAAAGAGCGGCGTGGGCGGCATCCTCGTCGTCCTGCTGATCGTCGCGCTGGGCGGCGGTGCCGCGTTCTACATTTTCAAGCAGAAAAAGGCCAAGCCGCAGACCAAAGGCAGCGCCGATCTGGACGATTATGACTACGGCGAGGACGAGGACGAATATGAGTTTGAGCCGTATGAGGGCGAACCGGAACAGGATACTACGGAGGATACGGACGCATGAGATATTTCACCAATAATCCGCTGGAACGCCTGATGATGCAGAAGCCGAAAGCAGCGCGGGAGGACAGCCCTCCCGACGCTGCCAAGGAACACTTCTGCTACGGCTGCAAGCGCTTCGGACAGAGCTGCGTTCGCCCCTGCTACCGTGACGTAAAGAGAATGGAGGCTGCACCATGCGCCTTGTGATCGCCGAAAAACCCTCCGTGGCGCAGAGCATCGCCGCCGTGCTGGGTGCTAAATCACGGCATGACGGGTATCTGGAGGGCGGCGGGTACATCGTGTCGTGGTTCTTCGGGCATCTGGCAGAGCTGGCCGACGCCGCCGTTTACAATGCCGATGATGCCAAATGGACGCTGGCGGCGCTGCCCATCACTCCTATCTCGTTCCGCTTCATCGTCCGCTCTGAAAAGCAGAAGCAGTTTGACATTCTGCGGGAGCTGATGCGCCGGGAGGATGTGGCAGAGGTGGTCAACGCCTGCGACGCTGGGCGCGAGGGTGAGCTGATCTTCCGCACGGTTTACTGCCTTGCGGGATGCTCCAAGCCGATTCTGCGGCTTTGGATTTCTTCAATGGAGGATGATGTCATCCGCAGCGGCTTCCAGCAGCTTAAGTCTGGGCACGACTATGACGGCCTGCATCAATCTGCCCTGTGCCGCGCCAAGGCTGATTGGCTGGTTGGTATCAACGCCACGCGGTATTTCTCCCTGACGTATGGCCGCACATTGAACAT
>SFLS01000009.1 GCA_004554485.1 Oscillospiraceae bacterium
ATGTTGCGGGCTTGATTCTCGCTCTGACAATCTCAAGCCATTGATCCAAATAGTCTGCAAAGAGCATATTCAAGCTTAGTTCTCCGGCAACCCGAGGAATCTCAAATTCGCTGCGAATACGAATAAGCTCCTGTTCTGCCCGGCGCTTATTACCTTTTTGGGGCAATCCTGTCGATACCCATTTTTGATGGCGCTTTCCTGTTGCGTCCCGATAGCTGAGAACGGCATAATAGTACAGAGGAATATTGTTGTTGTCAAGATAAAAACGTTATTCTTTTTTATTCTTATAAGGAATATTTTAACATTTTTGCGGAATAATACCCAAAGCAGGAAAAATAAACGTTAAAAAATTTTATAAAATAAAATATTTTTTGTTTTACGGCATTGAAAAAATGGCAGAAATTGTGCTGCAACCGGCCTAATGTAATAAAACCTACCAAAAAGGTAGGTAAAATGCCGGCTGATTTTTATTACTCTGACAAAACGGTGCATAAATCCCACTGCACAGGCAGAAACCAGCCAACATTCGGGAAACAACTGGCACGGCGGATATCCCTTCCCTGCATGGGACACACAAAATTCCCGCCCCTGCCAAAAAGCCGCAGCTCTTCCTGCAGCGCCGCCCGCACCGGGCGCGGCCGCTTTTTCAGCATTCGACTTATCAGCGGCACTCCGGTTCGGCTGTTATGGAGCAATAAAAAAGAAGCTCGGTTTTGTCCGAACTTCTTTGGTATTTATGGGTGCGGCGTCAGATATGCCGCAGATGAAGGTATACGGTGTTTTTGGAAATGCCAAGCAGCTCCGCTACCAGAATGACGGCGTCTTTCAGGTTAAAGATGCCGCAGCTGCTCAGGCGGGAAATGATCTCCTTATTCTTATTGTTGGAAGAAATCGCTTTATCCGCCAGGACCTCATCCCGAATCTTCACAACTTGTTTTTCGATGATCTCCCGGGAGTTTTCCGCAAACGTCTCGGTAAAGAAATTGATGTGCTCGGAGGTGTAATTTTCCTGAATGAACGTAAACAGCGGAATGTTCATATAAAAATTGATGCAAACAAAACCGATGATCCTGTGGTTTTCCCCGTATATCGCTATGGTGGTGGAACGGATCGGCTCGCCGTTTTTGTTTTGGGTCATATATGTCATATAAGGGGCGCCCTCGTTGGTTTTAATGCGCTCCAGCATTTCCAGGGCAAAATCCGTGACCGGCGAACCGACCTCTCTTCCCGTGTAATGTCCGTTCATGATGCAGATCACGGACTCATCCGGCTTTTCGAGGGAATGCAGAACCACTTCGTACCCCGAACCGAGATATTCCGAAAGACCCTTGACGACCGGAATATAGGATTCAAGGATACATCGATCGGTTGCGGTCAGCGTTGTATTTGCGGCAGTCTCCATCAGGCTGTCCTCCTCTCTGTTTACGCTTTATATAGCACAATTTGTATAAAATGTCAATTGGTGCCGCCGTGCTCAAGGCCAGCCGATGGACACCGTCCGTGCCTTCGCACCGCTTCTCCGGCGGTTGCCGCACTGCCGGGCATCCTGTCATACATTTTATACTCTCTGTAAATAATTCATCAAATATTTCCCTTTTCCATTGTGTTTCTGAGGACTGTCGGTTCTATTGCTCCGCCGCTTCCAAAGCGGTCTTTTGCTGCTGAGGCAGGGAAAAAGCACACCCGCAATACTGCTGGCGGTAAACGCCGTATTCTCTGGAAAGCACGATGGAGCGCTGATACCCGCCCCGCTTTTTAAAATCGGAAAGCAGATACTCCACCCCCCAGCGGTTGGCTTCCTCCGCTCCGATTTGGTTGATCAGCGCCGCGTTTTTGTGCGGGCTGACTGTCAGCGTAGTCGCAAACAGCAAAAAGCCGTTTGCCTTGGCATACTGGGCGGTACGCGAAAGGCGCAGCCGAAAGCATTCCGTGCATCTTTTTCCGCCCTCCGGCTCCCTTTCCAGTCCCGCCGCGGCCTGAAAAAACGCTTCGGCCGAAAGCTCGTCCTCCACAACCGTTACCCCGCTGCCAAACGGCGCTTTATCGCAAAGCCCGTAAAGAGCGTTCAGACGTTTTTGATATTCCTCCGGGTCGGTAATGTTGGGGTTGGAGAAGAATACCGTGATCTCAAAATAACGGCTGAGATATTCCAGCACATAGGAGGAACACGGCGCGCAGCAGGCGTGCAGCAGCAGCTTTTCCCGCCGGCCGCCTTCGCACCACCGCTGGAGGGCACGGTCGGTTTCCAACTGGTAATTGACCTTTTCCACATCATTCCCGCTTTCTCTGCTATTTTCCGCTATCCGTCCGGACAGCCGCTGCCTGGGGTTGCCTCCTATTATGGCACAATCCCGCTGAAATTTCTACCGTTCCCCGCAAAAAATCTTCCCCCACCAGGCATGATGGGGGAAGTTTGGCGGCCGCTTCAGCCTGCGCAATAGGCTGCGATGGCGCGGCTGACAAATTCAGCGGTACCGTCGCCGCCGGCAGCGTCGATATTCTGCCGGAAGCGTTCATCCGCCGTGTACATCTGTCCCAGGCCAGCCAAAATCTGCGGCGTACAGGTGTAGTAACGGTCGCTGATGACCTGCTGCAGCTCCCTGACGGCGGCCTGCGCTTCATCGGAATCGGGCGGAAGCTCCCGCAGCCTGCCCATGGCGGCAAACTGCCGCATCAGCTCGTCGGCCGCGGCGCGCCGTTCATCCTCCGGTTGGCCTTTTGCCCTCTGCTCGTATTCCCGAAAGGCTGCGGTGGCTCCCCAGCTCCGTTTGGCTTCTGCAGCATACTGCTCCAGCTCTGTTTTATCAAATGCGGAAAAGTTCATTGGTCTCACTCCTGTTTTCATCATTTCACGGGCCAGGAAAAGCAGCCGTTCCAGCCGTTTTTGCCGCAGTTCCAGCAGCTTTATCTGCTGGCGTAAGGCTGTTTTTTCATCGAACTCCGGATGGTCGAGAATGGCCTTGATCTCCTTCAGCGGAAATTCCAGCTCCCGATATAGCAGAATGTTTTGCAGCCGGGCCAGCGCCGCATCGTCATACAGCCGGTAACCCGCCTCGGTCACTGCCGTCGGCTTCAGCAAACCGATAGCGTCGTAATGGTGCAGCGTGCGCACACTGACACCGGAAATTCTGCTGACTTCGTGTACTGTTTTCATGGCATATCCCTCCCGTGTGCTTCCATATTACACTATGACGCTGCGTGAGAGTCAATAGGGGAACCAAAAGAATTTTCCGCTACGGCAAAAAAGCACACAACCTAGACCTCTCGTCAGAGAAAAAACGCCTGCTGTCGCAGGCGTTTTTGAAAATCTTCAAAGACTGGCACACCCGGCAGTGCTTTTCTGCCGCGGCGTGTTACTTTTTGCTGTGGCAGGCATCTGCCATCGCGCAATGGGCACAGCCGCAGCCGCAGGAGGAATTCCCTTTTTTCTTGTCCTTTCCAAGTTTTCTGATGATTGCCGCGACAATAAGGAGCAGCACGGCGCAGATCAGTACCGTCGCCAGATTTTCCGTGATCCAGGCTAACATAAAACCGACTCCTTTCTGTATTTGGTATGACCGTTTACTCGGTCCTGATGGGAGTGGACAGCCTTGTCGCTTCCCGGCAGGGGCTAAACAGCATATACAGCATCCCCGCCAGCACCGCCAGGGCAAAGGCCACGCCGATCCCATTGATATTGCCGGTGAACAGGCCGCCGAACTGGTTGATCATAAGCGAGACAGCATAGGCAAACCCGCACTGATAGCCGATGGCGAACCAGGTCCACTTGGGGCTGTTCATCTCCCGTCTGATGGCGCCGATGGCCGCGAAGCAGGGGGCGCACAGCAGGTTAAATACCAGGAAAGAATATCCGGTGACCCCGGTAAAAGCGGTGGCCAGGTTCTGGTAGACGGTCCCCTCCCCGCCGGCGTACAGGATCCCCAAAGTGCCTACGATGTTCTCCTTGGCGATAAGGCCGGTAATGGAGGCCACGGCAGCCTGCCAATTCCCCCAGCCCAACGGCTTGAAGATCCAGGCGATAACGGAACCGATCGCCGCCAGAATGGAGCAGTTGATCTCCTCCTCACTGAGCATCCGGAAGGTACCCTCCACGAAGCCGAAGTAGGTGGTAAACCACACAAAGATGGTCGACAGCAGAATAATGGTTCCCGCTTTTTTGATGAAGCTCCAGCCCCGTTCCCACATCGAGCGAAGAACATTCTTCAGGGTGGGCATGTGGTAGGCCGGTAGCTCCATTACAAAGGGCGCGGGCTCCCCGGCAAACATTCTGGTCTTTTTCAGCATAATGCCGGAAAGAATAATCGCCGCCATGCCGATAAAATAGGCCGAGGTGGCCACCCAGGCGCTTCCGCCGAACAACGCACCGGCAATCATGGAGATAAAGGGAACCTTGGCCCCGCAGGGGATAAAGGTGGTGGTCATGATAGTCATGCGGCGGTCCCTCTCGTTTTCGATGGTCCGGGAAGCCATAATACCGGGCACCCCGCAGCCGGTCCCGATCAGCATGGGGATAAAGCTTTTGCCGCTCAGGCCGAATTTGCGGAACACACGGTCCAGGACGAAGGCGATGCGGGCCATGTAGCCGTTCCAGGCCGTTGCCGATCAGAACGGGGATCCCCGGGATCCACACGCCGTAGTCGGCGGGGTCCGGCTCCTCAAAACCGTTTTCCTCCAGATACTGCACCGCGTCCACATAGGTCATAGGGACCGTGGTTTTCCTCCACCACCACAGTGGCGGTATGGGAAGCAGGCTGCAATGCCTTCATCTCAGCCAGCGCGGCGTCCGCATCAAAATCCTCCGCTTCGGCATCAATTCCTGCAAAGGCTTCCGCCGCCTGCAGCGCCGCGGTATAGTCGTCGCTCTCCTCTGTGTAGGCAGCACTGCCAATACCAAACAAATGCCAACCTTCGCCGAACAGCCCGTCGTTAGCCCAGTCGGTCGCCGCGGCGCCCACGGTCATCATCGAAAGGTAGTATACCAGGAACATGACAACGGCAAAGATGGGTAACCCCAGCCAGCGGTTGGTCACAACCTTATCGATCCGATCCGATGCCGTCAGGCCATCGGTGTTCTTCTTTTTATAGCAGGCTTTCAGGACTTCACCAATGTAAACATAGCGTTCATTGGTAATGATGGATTCCGCGTCGTCATCCATCTCGGCCTCCACCGCGCAGATATCCTGCTCGATATGATTCCGCACGTCTTGCGCCAGTTCCAGCTCCGCCATTACCTTTTCATCACGTTCAAAGATCTTGATGGCGTACCATCTCTGGCGTTCCTCCGGCATTTGGTGGATGGCAGCCTCCTCGATGTGGGCCAATGCGTGCTCCACACTGCCGGAAAAGGTGTGCTGGGGAACGGTCCTACCGCTTTTGGCCGCTTCAATCGCGGCCTCGGCCGCTGCCATTACACCGGTCTCCTTCAGGGCGGAGATCTCCACGACCCGGCAGCCCAGCTGCCGGGCAAGTTCCTCGGTGTTGATTTTATCGCCGTTTTTCCGGACAAGGTCCATCATATTGATGGCGACAACAACCGGGATCCCCAGCTCGGTCAGCTGGGTGGTCAGGTAAAGGTTGCGCTCCAGGTTGGTGCCGTCAATAATATTCAGGATCGCATCGGGGCGTTCCCCCAGCAGATAGTTTCTGGCCACCACTTCCTCCAGCGTATAGGGGGAAAGCGAATAGATCCCGGGAAGGTCGGTAACGGTCACTCCCTCGTGCTTTTTCAGCTTGCCTTCCTTTTTTTCCACCGTGACCCCCGGCCAGTTCCCCACAAACTGATTGGAGCCGGTCAGGGCATTAAACAGGGTGGTCTTGCCGCTGTTCGGGTTGCCTGCCAGGGCAATTCGTAATTCCATGCGTTTTCGCCTCTCTTTCTTTAGTTAGCTTTCGCTAACTACCTGTCGTTAAAAATGCGGGAATCTCCCGCCGGAATGCTTTATTTATTCAACCTCGATCATTTCGGCGTCCGCCTTGCGCAGAGAAAGCTCATAGCCGCGGACCGTCACCTCGATGGGATCGCCGAGCGGCGCCACCTTGCGGACATAAACCTCGGTCCCCCGGGTCAGCCCCATATCCATGATGCGCCGCTTGACGGCGCCCTCCCCATGGAGCTTTACCACTTTAACCGTTTCTCCAATTTTCACCTGTCTCAGCGTTTTCACTGCCTGTCTCCTCCTTTGCTTTGGTAAACCAATAGGCCGCGCTGTTATACCATAATTTTCAGTGCCATTTCCTTACTGATGGCAACCCGCGCTTCTTTTACATTTACGATCACATTGCCACTCAACTCATTCACGACAGTCACGCTGCCGCCGACTACAAAGCCCAGGTTTTCCAGGTGTCTTTTGACCTGCGGGCTCCCGCCGATCCTTTTGATGACCTTTTCCTCCCCGGTCGGGGCCAAACTCAACGGCATCATCGTATCCCTCCTCTCCCGTGTGCAGCCAACTTCACCAATTGATCCCCTCATTTTTGAAGTTAGCTTATGCTAACTAAAAGTATGATACAAAAAAAGAGCGTCCTTGTCAAGCCGCACACGGTGCTTTTGCCCCCTTTTAGATTATTTTCGTCAGTCCGCGCATCAAGTTGCTTCTTCTAACAAATAATTTGGTCAGTTTGCTAATGCTAACCTTCCTCTTTACCGTCTGATTTTTCTGCGTTTTTTGGTATGGTATTGCGCTTTATCCCGAAAGTGTGTAAACTATACTCGCTAAGTCTTTTATTGCAAACACCCTTTATCCCGCAAAAAGGAGAACAATATGCTGGAGCTGCAACACATCAGTTACGAAACCGAGGAATCCCGCGAGATCCTGCACGATATCAACCTGGTGGTACAGGACCGCTTTGTGGCCATCACCGGTCCCAACGGCGGCGGAAAATCCACCCTGGCCAAGATCATCGCCGGCATCTACCGCCCCACCGGAGGCCGCCTGCTGCTGGACGGCGAGGATATTACCGGGCTTTCGGTGACCGAGCGCGCCCGGCGGGGCATCAGCTACGCCTTTCAGCAGCCGGTACGGTTTAAGGGCCTGCGGGTCGGCGACCTGATGAACCTGGCCGCCGGCCGGAATGCCGACATCGGCGAAGTCTGTGCCTACCTCAGCGAAGTGGGACTGTGCGCCCGGGACTACATCGACCGCGAGCTGGATGCCAGCCTGTCCGGCGGCGAGCTGAAGCGCATCGAGATCGCCATGGTGCTGGCGCGCGGCACCGCCCTTTCGGTCTTTGATGAACCGGAAGCCGGGATCGACCTGTGGAGCTTCCAAAATCTCATCCGGGTCTTTGAAAAGATGTACGAGCAGACCCGCGGCAGCATTCTGATTATCAGCCATCAGGAACGTATCCTGAACATCGCCGATACCATCGTCCTGCTGAAAAACGGCCGGGTGGCGGAGTACGGCCCCCGCGGGGAGGTTTTGCCCCGGCTGCTGCGCAACATCGATACCGCGCCGCCGGTGTGCAGCATGCTTTCTGATCCCATAAAGGAGGTACGCTGAATGATCGACTCCATCCAAAAAAAGCTGCTGAAGGAAATTGCCGGTCTGGACGGACTTCCGGTCGGCGCCTACAATATCCGCGCCAACGGCGCTGCCGCCGGGCGCAATACCACCGCCAACATCGATATCATCACCAAGACCGACAAACCCGGCATCGATATCATCATCGCCCCCGGCACCAAAAACGAAAGCGTGCATATCCCGGTGGTGGTAAGCCAGACCGGGCTGAAGGACCTGGTCTACAATGATTTCTACATCGGGGAAAACGCCGACGTGACCATTATTGCCGGCTGCGGCATCCACTGCGCCGGAGACAGCGAGACCGCCCACGACGGCATTCACACCTTTTACGTCGGGAAGGGCGCCCGCCTGCGTTATGTGGAAAAGCACTACGGCGAAGGCGCGGGCCGCGGCAAGCGGGTGATGAACCCCACCACCATTGTCCATCTGCAGGAAGGCGCCGTGATGGAAATGGAGACCACCCAGATCGCCGGAATAGACGACACGCTGCGTAAGACCGGCGGCGATCTGGCAGCCGGCTCCACGCTGACCGTTCACGAGAAGATCATGACCACCGGCGACCAGAAGGCGGTCACCGATTTTGAGATCAGTCTGAATGGCGAGGGCTGCAGCGCCGATGTGGTAAGCCGCAGCGTGGCCCGCGACCACAGCCGGCAGGAGTTCATCAGCCGCATCGACGGCAATACCGCCTGCGCCGGTCACAGCGAATGCGACGCCATCATCATGGATCACGCCTGCGTTATCGCCACCCCGGCGCTGACCGCCAACCACGTAGACGCCGCCCTGATCCACGAGGCCGCCATCGGCAAGATTGCCGGGGAACAGATCATTAAACTGATGACCCTGGGACTGACCGAGGAGGAGGCCGAACGGGAGATCGTCAACGGCTTTTTGAAGTAAGGAGGCTTTTTGCCATGACCGTTACCGAACGCTTTTTACAATATGTTTCCTTTGCCACCGCCAGCGATGAAGCAAGTCCCTCCTGTCCCTCTACCGAGGGGCAGCGGGCCTTGGGCGCGCACCTGGCGGCAGAGCTGCAGGCACTGGGGCTGAGCGAAGTGGAGCAGGACGCCGACGGCTATGTCTACGGCTATCTGCCCGGGGAAGGCCCCGCGCTGGGGCTGATCGCCCACATGGATACCAGCCCTGCGGTAAGCGGGGCAAACATCCGGCCCGCCATTGTCCCCTATCCGGGCGGCGAGCTGGCGCTGGGGGCTTCGGTCCTTTCCCCACGCGATTACCCGGTACTGGAGGAATATGTCGGGCAGCAGCTGATCGTCACCGACGGTACCACCCTGCTGGGGGCCGATGACAAAGCCGGTGTGGCGGAGATCGTGACCCTGTGCGAGGAGCTGCTGTCCCACCCGGAGATCCGGCACCGCCCTATTGCGGTCTGCTTTACCCCCGATGAGGAGATCGGGCGTGGTGCCGACCGCTTCCGTCTGGAGCGGTTCCCGGCCGCCGAAGCCTATACCGTGGACGGCGGCGAACTGGGCGAGATCGAATACGAAAACTTTAACGCCGCCTCCGCCGTTCTGACGGTGCGCGGCCTGAATATCCACCCCGGCAGCGCCAAGGGGAAGATGAAAAACGCCGCCCTGATGGCCGCCGAATTCATCGGCCTGCTGCCCGCCGCCGAAACCCCCGCCCACACCGAGGGCTACGAGGGCTTTTATCACCTGTGCGAGATCCGGGGGGACGAATCCTCCGCCGAAGCGGTGTTCATTCTCCGTGACCACGACCGGGAAAAGTTTGAAGCGCGCAAGGCCTTTCTGCGGCAGACCGCAGACTACCTGAACGCCAAATACGGCGCAGAAACCTTTACCCTGCAGCTGCGGGACAGCTATTATAATATGAAAGAAAAGCTGGCGGGGCATATGCACCTCATCCGCAATGCCGAAGCCGCCATGCAAAAAGCCGGCATTCCCCCCAAGGTGGTGCCGATCCGGGGCGGCACCGACGGTGCCCGCCTGAGCTACGAGGGCCTGCCCTGCCCCAACCTTTCCACCGGCGGTGTCAACTTCCACTCCATCCACGAGTTTATCCCGGTCCAATCGCTGGAGAAGATGGTGGAAGTGCTCAAAAACCTTGTTGTACTGTAAATTCTTTCCCCAACAGTAAAAAGGCTCTGCCTCTCCGACCGGAGGGACAGGGCCTCTTTTTTCTGGAAACGGGGCTTACGTCAGCTTGTTTTTCATAACACTCAGCCATGCGCCGGAAAGGTTCTGGGGGGTAAAGGCCACGGGGTCCACTGCCACAAAGGGCGACGGCTCCATTCCAAGGAAGTAATGGGCGCAGGCATAGGCCAGCAGACGGCCGATCTCGTAGCTGTTGGGCACCACCACGCCGATGACATTGCTGTGATCGTCCAGCTGGTCGATGACCTCCTTGCTGACGCCCTGCGTGACCACCTTGATATCGGTGCGGCCCAGCAGAGAGAGCACCCCCAGCACCGCTTCCGCCATGCGGCTTTGCGAGATATACATCGCTTCGATCTGCGGCAGCTCCCGCAGCAGGTCGCTGACCATGGTGTAGGCCTGCGTTTCCTCGGTGTAGTACACCACGCGGTCCAGCGTGATCAGGGGGAATTCCTCCTCCAGAATGCTGATGGCGCTGCGGTCCCTGTGGCGGGCCGGCTGGGAATTGCCGCCGTAGCAAAGATATGCCGCATGGGTCAGTCCGTTCGCGGTCATATACTTGCCCAGCAGCCAGCTGGCCTGTTTGCCGCTTTCCACCATGTTGCCGGCAATGCAGCAATCGTACAGGTTGGCGGTAAACTGGTCCGGCACACAGGAGGAAAACAGCACCTTGGTGCGGCGGGGCAGATGCTTTTTGAAGGGGGAAACATCGTTTTCATCCAGATTGGGGATGCAGATAACGGCGTCCGGCTTGGCGGCGGCAAAGCCCTGGAGCTGCAGGTTCTGGATCTCGTAGTTGCCATGGGCATCGGTTTTATGCACCATATGGATCCCCAGGGTATTCAGCCCGTCCCGCAGCCCCTCCAGCTGGGAATGGGAGACTGGGGTGGATTCCATAAAGGTGGAAACGCACACCTTATAGTCTCCGGCCCGCACCTTCTGGATTTCCGCCTCGGAAAGCTCCAGCGAAAGCTGACTGGCACCGGGACGGTCAAACTGGTCGAATACCAGCGCTTTGGTACTGTCGCCGGTGATAAACTCCGGCGAGATACTGTAAAAGCGCTGTCTGCCGTCCCCCTGTACGATGGAAACAATATCCTGCACCACCTCCAGGATCCTCATATCGATACGGGTACGGTTGAAAAAGAGGTACTTCGTCAGGAAGATATCGCCGATGGCCAGCAGAGAAACATCCTGCGGCATATTCAGCCCCCGGTGGCGCAGGTAATCCACCACGTGCATCGTCGCCATCATCTCGGTGGTGATAATGCCGGTGATGCCCCGGCTCTGCAAAGCGCCCAGCACGTGTTCCAGGTTTTCCAGCGCCAGCGTGCGGAACAGGTAGGTCTCGATCTCCACCAGATTCTCATCAGGGAATACCATATTGTTCTGCTTGTAAAACAGCTTGCAGGTTTCCAGCACCAGACGGTTGGTGTAGGGGTTTTCCCGGGGGGTAATGACCAGAATATTGCGGTGCCCCAGCGAAACCATGTGCCGCAGCGCCGCTACCATGGCGGAGCGGTAATCAAAATTGATATGGTAGCACTTGGGGTAAATTTTGGGGTCATGGTTAAGGAAGATGATAGGCGCTTCCACCGTTTCGTGATGGCGGTTCGGCGCCATGCGTACCGTATAATCCAGGATAATATAGTCCAGCCCGTACCGCTTCTGGTAGGTTTTCAGCTCCTGCATTGTCAGCTCGGTCTTTACCAGGATGGAAACCACCTCAATATTCCCCGACCGGACCGCCTGGTAGGAAAGTTCCTCCCGGGCCTTGATATGGCTGCAGCAGTGCAGCGCGTCGATCAGGTCCTCCGCAAAGCTGCACCGGTAATTGCGCAGCAAAAAGCCCACGATGATCTTGCGGGAATCCTGTGGATGATACCCCAACTCCTCCATCGCCCGCTCCACCCGCTTGCGCAGGTCCTCGCTGACAAAGCGGGTACGGTTGATCACATGAGACACCGTTGCCACCGAAGTCCCCGCCCTTTGGGCGATCTCCTGTATCGTTGCCATCTTTGACCTCCTTGCCTTACAAAAAAATATCGTCTTATTTGTGCATATTGCCTTTTCAGCATCCACGAATCGGCTCGAATCGTGTTTTATTTGCGTAAAATTTTGTTTTGGAGATTTTCCCCGTGCAAAATTCCTTGTTTTTCCACCGTCTGTTCTGTTTTTGGCCTTATGCAAAATCGTCAATTTGTTGCTATTTTTTTGGGAGATTTGTAAAATTCAGCATCCGTTTTTAAAAAAATCAGCAGCCAAAAGTTCCGTTTGCGTAAATATTACACTTTTTATCGCAAAAAATCAACGGTTTTGACTCCATTTTCGCAAAAAACCGGACATCCGGCGTTTGACACCCACCCGAAATCTTGATATTTTGAAACTGCAATGTGTGGCCGCACAAAAAAAATTGAGGAGTGTATTCTTTATGAAGTTAGAAAAGGAAGGTTTGGTCGTAACCCCGTTGACTGAACAGAAAACCGGTCTGTGGGATATGGCGTTCATCTGGTTCTGCGCCAATGTAGCCGTTCCCCGTCTGATGATCGGCGGTTCCCTGGCAGGGCTTGGCTTCGGTAAATTGATCCTGATCCTGCTGGCCGGTAATATCCTGGTGTTCCTGCCTCTGCTGGCCCTGGGCATCATCGGCTATAATGTCCGCATCCCCACCATGGCTGCCACCCGTATGACCTTCGGCGTCAAGGGCTCCTATCTGCCCTCCGTCGCCAACGGCATCCAGCTGCTGGGCTGGGGCGCCAATGTTACCGTTATCTGCGGTTCTTCCATCAACAGCATCATTTATGCCATGACGGGTTATTCCAATCTGACCCTGTGGATCATTGTCACCGGCATCGTTCAGCTGGTTATCACCGCTTACGGCGTTCGCTCCATCACCTGGCTGCAGCGCGTTTCGGTTCCGCTGCTGGCGATCCTTACCGTGGTTGCCGCCGTCCTTATCATCAAGAATTACGGCTGGAGCTCCATCACCAATTACACCCCTGTTGCCGCCATCGGTCTGCTGGCCGGTCTGGATATCGTAGCCGGCAACGCCTTTGCCTGGGGCCCCATGGTCTGCGACTACACCCGTTATGCCAAGAGCAAATCTTCCTCCAGCTGGGGCACCCTTATCGGTTCTCTGGCCGGTGCTGCGGGCTTCATGTTCGTCGGTGCTATCTCCTTTATGACCACCGGCAACGCCAACCCTGTTGATATGCTGCTTTCCCTGGGTCTTGGCATCCCCGCGCTGCTCATCATTGTGCTTTCTTCCGTTACCACCAACGTCATGAACCTCTATTCCGCCTCCATCTCCTTTGTCAACGTCTGGCCCAAGGCCAAACCCTGGCAGATCATCGGCATCGGCGGCATCGTCATGACCGGTATCGCTCTGATCCCCAACCTCATCGGTCACTTCATCAGCTTCCTCACCATCGTCGGTTCCATCTTTGTTCCGCTCATCGCCATCATGCTGGTGGATTATTTCCTCATCAAGAAGCAGAAGGTCGAGCCCGAGGAACTTCTGGCCGAAGACAGCAGCTCCAAGTACTGGTTCAAGGGCGGCTTTAACTGGAAGGCCATCATCATCTGGCTCCTCGGTGCTGTCATGTACAACCTGCTGTATTACTTCTGGCCGGTACTGGGCTCCTGCGTACCCACCTTCCTCGTCATCGGTCTGCTGTATTACCTGGTAGCCGATAAGAAATGATTTTCCCGGAAAGGCGGTAGCAAGCCATGAGTACTATTCTGATCAAAAATGCAAAGATGCGCGGTCACGAAGAACTGTGCGATCTCTATATTAAGGACGGCGTCTTTGCCGAGATCGGCCCGGGGTTGAATTACCCCGCCGATGAGACCATCGATGTGGCCGGCAAATTGGTCTCCGCCCCCTTCTGCGACGCCCATCTGCACCTGGATGCCGTCCTGAGCGTCGGTAAGCCCCGCTACAATATGAGCGGCACCCTTATCGAAGGCATCAACATCTGGGGAGAGCGCATGCAGGGTCTGACCAAAGAGACCATCAAGAAAAATGCCCGCGACGTCATCAAATGGGAAGTCGCCAACGGTTCCATGTTCCTGCGTACCCATGCCGACGCTACCGAGCCGACCGGCACCGTAGTGGAGGCCCTGCTGGAAGTGCGTGAGGAAATGAAGGATCTGGTGGACCTGCAGATCGTTGCGTTCCCGCAGGAATGCATCTTTACCGCAGAGGGCCATACCGAGATGATGGAAAACGCCATGAAGCTGGGCTGCGACGTTGTGGGCGGCCTGCCCTACATGGAATACAGCCCGGAGGACGGCCTGCGCGATGTCAAATTCGTCTTTGACCTGGCGGAAAAGTACAATGCCCTCATCGATATCCATTGCGATGAGAACACCGATGACCAGTCCCGCTTTGTAGAGGCAATGGCCCGTGAAACGCTGGTGCGCAAAATGCAGGGCCGTGTGACCGCCAGTCACACCACCGCCATGCATAACTACAATAACGACTTTGCCTTTAAGCTGATGGGCTTCCTGAAAAAGGCCGAGATGAATATGGTCACCAACCCCTTCGCCAACTCCTGCCTGCAGAACCGTACCGACGGCTATCCCCGTCACCGCGGTCATACCCGGGTGGACGAACTGCTGGCGAACGGCATCAATGTCTGCATCGGCAGCGATGACATCATGGACCCCTGGTATCCCATGGGCAAGGGCTCGCCGCTGGCCGGCGCCGCCCTGCTGATGAACTATGCCCAGCTCAGCGGCTATCCGCAGGTGGCGCAGCTCATCGATATGATCACCTGCAACAGTGCCAAGACCATGTGCATCAAGGATTACGGCCTGAAGGTCGGCAATCCCGCCAACATGATCGTGCTGGATGCCGAAAGTGAGTTTGACGCCATCCGTCTGCAAAGCGAGTGCCTGTACGTCATTCGCCGCGGCCGCATCGTCTGCCGCACCGTTCCCGCCCGCCGCACGCTGGAATTCGAAGGCCGGCAGGAAAACATCGATTTCCGTCTGACCGCAGAAAATCTTTAAGCAAAGGAAGGCTTTTCACTATGGCAATGAATAACAAAAACGACAGCCGCAGCAAAAGGATTGTCTTTTGCTCCAGCTGCCTGCTGAACACCAATAACAAGGTGCTGGATCTGGCCCGCTACGGCGGCTTCAGCAAGGATTTTATCGACATCCTGGCCAAGTATGACCTGGGCGTACAGCAGATGGATTGCCCCGAGACGCTGTATCTCGGCATCCAGCGCTGGCAGCACACCAAGAACCTGTACGATAACGTCGGCTTCCGCCGCCACTGCCGCAAGCTGGCGGAAAAGGAAGTAGACTACATGGAATCCTATGCCCAGATGGACTACGAGACCGTCGCCGTACTGTGCTGTGACGGTTCCCCCACCTGCGGCTGCGGGCTGACCAGCTGGGATGAAAACTGGGGCGGTCCTCCTCAGGCGCTGGATTACGGCGACGCCGTTATCGAGGGCGTGGGCGTTTACGTGGATGAGATGCAGAAGGCGATCCGTGACCGCGGGCTGCCCATGCCTCCTTTCTACGGTCTGGGCCTGGACGACGCCTCCCAGCCCTTTGAGCAGATCATCTCCAATTTTGATGCCTTCCTTGCCAAGCGCATGAAGGAGCTCGAAAAGTAAAATTCTCTTCCCATTTCTCTTCATCGAGGGCCGGCCGGGCTGTCTTCCCCGACCGGTCCTCTCTTTTTGCCTGTTTTCGCGTTGGATTGACAACCGCTGTTTGTAAGAGTATACTACCCCTTAAGATTCTTTTTGTGCAAAATTCCATTAAGGGAGGCCGATCGATTGCCCGCCAATTCACTTCCGGCAGAAAACAAAATGGGGACCATGCCGGTCAAAAAGCTGATCTTCCAGATGGCGCTGCCGCTCATCTTCTCGATGATGATCCAGGCGCTTTACAATATTGTAGACAGCGTCTTTGTCTCCCGTATCAGCGAAGACGCCCTGACCGCCGTTTCGCTGGCGTTTCCCATCCAGAACCTGATGATCGCCTTTGCCACCGGCACCGGCGTCGGCATCAACGCGCTGCTTTCCCGCCGGCTGGGGGAACAGAATCGGGAACAGGCCGAAAAGGTTGCCAATGTCGGCCTACTGCTTGCGGTCTGTACCGCCGCCGTTTTTGCGCTGCTGGGCGGTTTCTTTTCGCATACCTACTTTGCCCTGCAGAAGGGGATCTCCCCCCTCATCGCCCAATACGGCGCCGAATACCTTTCGATCGTCTGCATCGGCTCGCTCGGCATCTTTGTGGAGATCACCTCGGAGCGCATCCTGCAGGGGACGGGCCGCACCCTCGTCACTATGTTCATCCAGTGTACCGGCGCTCTTCTCAATATCATCCTGGATCCCATCCTCATCTTTGGCCTGCTGGGATTCCCCGCTATGGGGGTCCGCGGCGCCGCCGTCGCTACCATCATCGGTCAGCTGATTGCCGCCGCGCTGGGCATTGTTCTGAATCAGCTGCATAATACCGATGTGCGTATCCATCTCAGCAAAATGCGCTTTGATTTTGAGCTTATCGGCCAGATCTACGCCATCGGGTTTCCTTCCATCCTCATGAACGCCATCGGTTCTTTCACCACCTATCTGATGAACCAGATCCTGCTGACATTCAGCTCCACCGCCGCGGCCGTTTACGGGGTGTTCTTCAAGCTGAACAGCTTTGTCTTTATGCCGCTTTTCGGGCTCAACAACGCCGTGGTGCCCATCGTGGCCTACAACTTCGGCGCCCGCAACCGCGGCCGGATCCATCAGGCGATCCGCATCTCGATGGTCACCGCCGTCGGGATCATGGTGCTGGGCTGGGCCGCCTTCTTCTTTCTGCCTGCCCGGCTGCTCTCGCTGTTTGATGCCTCCGCTGCCATGCTGGCCATCGGTATTCCGGCGTTCCGCATCACCTCCTTTACCTTCCCGCTGGCGGCCGTCAGCATTGTGGCCGGCAGCGTATTTCAGGCCCTTGGTAAAAGTATCTACAGCATGCTGGTCTCGATGGGGCGTCAGCTCCTCGTACTCATCCCCGTCGCCTATCTTTTTTCCCTCACCGGTGTCCTGCAGAATGTATGGTTCGCCTTCCCCATCGCGGAGGTCGTCTGTCTGACCATCTCGCTGCTGTTCCTGCGGCGGGTCCTGCATCTACTGGATGGATTCCCCCAATAAGCGCCGCCCCGCCTTTTTTGCAAAAAGCGGGGATTAAGGGCGGATTTTGATGTTTTTTCTCCCTCTTGTCGAAAAAACTCTCCAAAAATTCCTTTGTATTTGTTAGATTTTCACTCTTGACAACAGTGCGTTAAAGCACTAAAATAACACCATCATCCATTTGAACGACACACGAAAGGAGAACGGGCCATGATGTTCTGTGCTGCTAACCGCAATCATCGTTTTGCTTCTGCCGGTACAGAGGCTTCTTCTGCCTGCTCCTTTGGCAATATCGTCATTATTATGGGCACCATGGTTATGGTGTCCATTTTTGTCGTATCCCTGATTAGCCTGCTGGGCATTATTCGACTGCCCCTGCTGGTTTTTGCCATTCCCATTTATGCCGTATTTGGAATGAATTCGCGATAGCTGATTTTGATACAGCAAGCGGTTCCTACCGGTCGGCAGGAACCGCTTTTTGTATATTATTTCAACAAAACCAAAAGCAAAGGAGTAAAACAAAATGAAAAAGTTTTTCTGCATGATGATGGCCGTCCTGATGGTACTGGCCATGACCGCCTGCGGCGGTGAAAAAACCCCCACCCCCAATCAGGATGAAACCGAAACCATCCGCATCGGCGGCATCGGCCCGCTCAGCGGCGGTTACGCCAACTACGGCTTTTCGGTAAAGAACGGCGCCCAGCTGGCTGTTGATGAGATCAACGCTGCCGGCGGCATCAACGGCAAGCAGATCGAACTGAGCTTCCAGGATTCTCAGGCAGACCCCGAAAGCGCCGTTAACGCCTATGGCAAGCTGATGGACTGGGGAATGCAGGTATCCCTCGGCGGCGTGCTTTCCGGTGAGACCGCTTCCATCGTAGCGGCTGCCCGCGAGGATAACATTATGCTCATCACCCCCTCCGGCTCCGCTGACAAGTGCATCGACGACAACAGCCGCGCTTTCCGCGTCTGCTTCTACGATTCCTTCCAGGGTGCTGCCGCTGCCCAGTACATCAAGAACAACAACATGGTAGATACCGTCGGCATCCTGTATCAGAGCGACATTGACTATTCCGTCGGCCTGTACAATGCCTTTGTAGAAGAGTGCGGCAAGTCCGGCATCACCATTGCGGAGACCCAGACCTTCACCGACGCTACCAAGACCGATTTCTCCACCCAGATCAACGCCCTGGTCAACTCCGGCGTCAAGCTGGTGTTCATCCCCTTCTACGCTGAGGAAGCTTCCACCTTCCTGACCCAGGCCCGCGGCAAGTTTGCCGATGACGTTTATTTCTTTGGTGCTGACGGTCTGGACGGCATCCTGGGCAAGGTAGAGCAGGATCCCACCATCGCCAACAACGTACTGATGCTGACCCCCTTCGCCGCTGACGATCCCGCCGAGAATGTTCAGGCTTTCGTAAAGGCGTATCAGGCTGCTTACAATGCCACTCCCGACCAGTTTGCTGCCGATGCCTATGATGCTGTTTATGTCATCAAGGCTGCCGTGGAAAAGGCCGGTACCACTGACGGCGACGCGATGGCCGCTGCCATGACCTCTCTGGAGGTAACCGGCGTGACCGGCACCATGACCTGGAATGCCGACGGCAACACCAACAAGAACGCCAGCGCGATCCTGTACTATGACGGCGTAGGCTCCCTCTTCGGCGCCTGATCCCCGCAAATTTCCCACTTCCGTACATGGCTTCCTCCGGGCAGTTCCCCTGCCCGGAGGAACAGCGCCCATATAAAGGATTGAACTTACAATGACTCATTTTATCCAAACTCTCATCAGCGGGCTTAGCCTGGGCAGCATCTACGCGCTTATCGCGCTGGGCTACACCATGGTGTACGGCATTGCCAAAATGCTGAACTTCGCCCACGGCGATATCATTATGATCGGCGCCTACGCCGGTATTATCGCCGTAGGGCAGATGAACCTGCCGACCCTGGCCGCCGTGCTGCTCAGTATCCTGATCTGCGCCCTGCTGGGCGTTCTCATCGAGTTTTTGGCCTACAAACCGCTGCGTCAGGCGCCGCCGCTCAGCGTTTTGATTACCGCCATCGGCGTCAGCTACTTCTTGCAGAACCTTGCGCTGATTCTGTTTGGCTCGCAGCAGAAGGCCTATCCCACCCTGGCGGTGATGTCCCACTACACCATCGGCGGCGTTACCGTCGATGGTATCTCGATCCTGACGCTCCTGGTCACTGCGGTCATCATGGTCGTACTCACCTTCTTCATCAATAAGACCCGTCTGGGCAAGGCGATGCGCGCCGTTTCCGAAGATAAGGCCGCAGCCTCTTTGATGGGGATCAGCGTCAACGGCACCATCACCCTTACCTTTGCCATTGGCTCGGCACTGGCGGCTGTGGCCAGCATCTTCTACGGGATGTCCTATGTCTACATCAAGCCGACCACCGGCGCCATGCCCGGCATCAAGGCCTTTACCGCCGCCGTATTCGGCGGGATCGGTTCCGTCCCCGGCGCTATGCTGGGCGGCATCCTGCTTGGCGTTATCGAACAGCTTTCCAAGACCTATATTTCCACCCTGTGGTCGGATGCCATTGTCTTTGGCGTACTGGTCCTGGTCCTGGTGGTCAAGCCTACCGGTCTGCTGGGTAAAACGATGAATGAGAAGGTGTAAGAAGATGAAACAATCCAAAAAATTTAAACTACACGGCGATCTTCTGACCTTCCTGCTGGTGGCTGTTGCCTTTGGGGTCATCGCCTATCTGCTGTACGGCGGGTATCTTACCCGTCAGGTCTCCAATATGCTCATCCCCATTTCGGTCTACATTGTGCTGGCGGTCTCGCTCAACCTTGTTGTAGGCCTGCTGGGTGAGCTTTCGCTGGGCCACGCCGGGTTTATGTCGGTGGGTCTGTTTTCCGGCTGCCTTATCTCCATCGCACTGGCAGAGGTACTGCCCATGCCGGTCCGCCTGCCCCTTTCCATGCTCTGCGGCGGTCTGATCGCCGCGCTCTTTGGCCTGGTCGTCGGCCTGCCCGCCCTGCGCCTGAAAGGCGACTATCTGGCCATCGTAACCCTGGCCTGCGGCGAGATCATCAAAAATATCATTACCAACCTGGATCTGACCGGCGGCGCGCTGGGCCTTAATACCAACGCCATCTATTCCAACGCCAAAACGCTGCTGCCCTACGCCGTCGTTCTGGTACTGCTTACTGTACTGGTCATGATGAACCTGAAGCGTTCCAAACAGGGCCGGGCTATTATGGCTATCCGGGATAACCGCATTGCCGCGGAATCGGTCGGTATTGACGTTACCTGGTACAAGCTGGTGGTCTTTATGCTGGCGGCCTTTTTCGCCGGTGCGGCCGGCACCCTGTACGGGCATTATTTTGCCAATGTCAAGGCTGCCTCCTTCGATTACAATATGTCCATCGAGATCCTGGTCATCGTGGTGCTGGGCGGCATGGGCAGCATTCCCGGCTCCATCATCGCCGCTGTTGTGCTGACGGCGCTGCCGGAGGCTATGCGTGAGTTTGCCGACTACCGTATGCTGCTGTATGCCATTGTCCTCATCCTGGTCATGCTGACCACCAACAACCCCGGCATGAAGGAATTTTTCAGCCGTCTGCGCCCCTCAGCGCTGTTCCGTCGGCTGACCGCCAAAAAGTCACCACAGAAGGAGGGAGCGTAAATGTCCATCAAAACCAAACTGGTACCGGTCAGCCGCAATGTGGCCCTGCTGCCGGAACGGGATGCGAACGCCAGCCCTATTCTGGAGTGCATCGATCTGGGCGTCACCTTCGGCGGGTTAAAGGCGGTGGATAATTTTAATATTGCCATCGGCCGTACCGAAATCGCCGGGCTGATCGGCCCCAACGGCGCCGGCAAAACTACCATCTTCAATCTGCTGACCAAGGTGTACCAGCCCACCCACGGCACCATCCTGCTGGACGGAAAGGATATCCACGGTATGACCACCACCCAGGTCAACCGGGCCGGCATTGCCCGTACCTTCCAGAACATCCGTCTTTTCCAGGACCTGACGGTGGAGGAAAACATCACGGTGGCCATGAACAGCCAGATCCGCTATAATATGGCCAGCGGCATCTTCCGTCTGCCTTCCTACTGGAAAGGGGAGCGCATTGCCCACGAGCGGGCGCTGGAGCTGCTGTCCATCTTCCATATGGAAGACTTTGCGAACGCCAAGGCCGGCAGCCTGCCCTACGGGGCCCAACGCCGCCTGGAGATCCTGCGGGCGCTGGCTACCAACCCCTGCCTGCTGCTGCTGGATGAGCCTGCCGCCGGCATGAATCCCTCCGAAACGGCGGAACTGATGGAAAACATCCGCACCATCCGCGATACCTTCAAGATCGCGGTGCTGCTGATCGAGCACGATATGAGCCTGGTTATGAATATCTGCGAAGGCATCGCGGTGCTCAGCTTCGGGCAGATCATCGCCAAGGGCTCCCCGGAGGATATCCAGTCCAATCCCAAGGTCATCGAGGCCTACCTGGGCCGTAAAAAGGAGGCGTGAACATGAACCAGATCCTGAAAGTCAGTGACCTTCATGTCTACTACGGCAGCATTCACGCCGTCAAGGGGGTCTCCTTTGAGGTAAACGAGGGCGAAGTTGTTACCCTGATCGGCGCCAACGGTGCCGGGAAATCCACCATTCTGAACACCGTTTCCGGCCTGCTGCATCCCAAATCCGGCAGCATCCTGTTTAACGGCAAGGATCTGCGCGGAATCCCCGCGCACAAAATCGTCAAGCAGGGGATGGCGCAGGTCCCGGAGGGGCGTCACATCTTTTTGCAGATGACGGTGCAGGAAAACCTGGAAATGGGCGCCTTTACCCAGCCCAATTCCGCCATCGAAGCCGATATCGAAAATGTCTACCAGCGCTTTCCCCGCCTGAAAGAGCGCCGCAAACAGATTGCCGGTACCCTTTCCGGCGGCGAGCAGCAGATGCTGGCCATGGGCCGCGCGCTGATGAGCCACCCCAAGCTGCTGATGCTGGATGAGCCCTCGATGGGTCTGGCCCCCATTCTGGTGGAACAGATCTTTTCGATCATCCAGGAGCTGCACGCAGGCGGCACCACCATCCTGCTGGTAGAGCAGAATGCACAGGCCGCTTTGGATGTGGCTGACCGCGCCTATGTGCTGGAAACCGGCCGGATCGTTCTTTCCGGTACGGGTGCCGAGCTGATGGCCAGTGACAGCGTACAAAAGGCCTACCTCGGCGGCTGAACCGTGCCCTGTAAAACAAATCCCGGAGACAGATGCAGCAGCATCTTTCTCCGGGTCTTTTTGTCTTGTCGTTTCTATACAAATCGTATTATCTTTTTTCAATTATACAGCAGTCTGCCCTTTGGTAGCCCAGGACCGCAAACTCCACCGGGGTAGTCAGCCACTCCCGCAAAGCCAGCTTTTGCTGGTCGGCAGCACCCGTCTTATAATAGTAGGGAGTCATCATAAACAGGTTTTGGATCTCCTCGTGGCTGGTGAGGGTGATGGCATACCGCAGTTCCTGCTTCTGCACCAGTGTAAACCCTTCCAGCTCAAAGGGCTTGACGGTATTGCGGTAGGGTTTTTCATAAATTGCCTCTTTTAACCCGTAGAGATGGTTTTCCAGCGGGATGACCATCAGCAGACGGCCCCGCGGCTTCAGCACCCGCCGGAATTCCTCCCCGCAGTAGGGCGCAAACACCGAAAGCAGCAGGTCCACGCTTTGCGCCGCCACCGGCAGGTGAAAGCAGCTGGCGACCGCCCATTCCGTCCCCGTCTCCCGGCGGGCGGCTTCCTGCAGCGCCGCCTTGGAAATATCGATGCCTGCTGCCTGCGGGGCATAGCCGCCCTCCCGCAGGCGTCTCACCAGCTCTGCGGTATAGTAGCCCTCGCCGCAGCCGGCGTCCAGCACCGTTATGCCCGGCCGGGCCTCCACCATGGCCTGCCGGATCAGCTCCTGCCGCATCGGGTCATAGTATCCCCCGGCCAGGAAAGCGCTGCGGGCACGCACCATGCGTTTGTCGTCCCCATGGTGCTTTTGGGAAATCTGTTGGGAAAGCAGCAGGTTCACATAGCCGCTGCGGGCCATATCAAAGCTGTGCCCCGCAGGGCATACCATGCGGTTTTGCTGCCGGCTCAGCGGCGCCATGCAGTTGGGACAACAGAACAGACTCATGGTTTTCTCCTTTTTCAGCATCTGCAAAAGCGGCAGGTACGGCGGAGCCGCACGCGGGGCGCAGCCCCGCGTTTCCCCGCGCGCCGGGGGCGCGCGGGGTGCCGGCCCTGCGGGCCGACAGCGGCTCCGCCGCTGCCCCGTCCCCTGCACCGGGCAGGGAAAGAGCTATCCCTGGCCTTCCGGGATAGCTCTCTTTTGGCATTTTATTGGTTTACGCCCTTGATATGCAAACGGGCCAGGCTGCGCAGAATGGCCGCTTCGGCGTGTTGGCACTCCAGCACGCTGCGCCTCTGGCGCAGCTGCTCCTGCGCTTCAGCCAGCGCACGGCGCTCCCGCTCCTCATCGATCTCCTCAGGGCGCAGTACCTCCTCCACCAGGACGGAAACGGTGTTATCGCTTATCCGGGCAAACCCGGCATCCACCACGGCGGTCTGCCATTCTCCGTCCGGCTGCTGCAGCCGCAGCGTACCGGGTACAATGCCAAGCACCGCGTTTTCGTGGTGGGCCATAATACCCACCAGCCCGTCCTGGAGCGGCACCTGCACCTGCAGGGCCTCCCCCTCGTAAAACACACGGGAAAACCCAATGACCTTCAAAGCAAAGGAATCCATCGGAACACCTCTCCTTTCCGGCCGTCAGCCGCCCCGCTTCGCGTTCTCTATGACGTCCTCGATGGTGCCGACGTTGAAGAACGCCCACTCGGGGTATTTATCCATATCGCCGTTGATGATCGCCTGGAAGGAACGGATGGTATCCTTAACGGGAACATACTTTCCGGGAACGCCGGTAAAGTTTTCCGCCACATGGAAGGGCTGGGAAAGGAACTTCTGCACCTTGCGGGCGCGGTAGATGGTGGTCTTATCCTCGTCGGAAAGCTCCTCCATCCCCAGGATCGCAATAATATCCTGCAGCTCCTTGTACTTTTGCAGAATCTTCTGCACCGCGCGGGCGGTCTCGTAATGCTCCTTGCCCACGATATCCGCCTCCAGAATACGGGAGGTGGATTCCAGCGGGTCTACCGCCGGGTAAATGCCCTGCTCCACGATCTTACGGGAAAGAACGGTGGTCGCATCCAGATGCGCGAAGGTCGTGGCGGGGGCGGGGTCGGTCAGGTCGTCGGCAGGCACATACACCGCCTGAACGGAGGTGATGGAGCCGTTCTTGGTGGAAGCGATCCTCTCCTGCAGCTCGCCCAGCTCGGTCGCCAGGGTCGGCTGGTAGCCTACGGCGGAAGGCATCCGTCCCAGCAGAGCGGAAACCTCGCTGCCCGCCTGGACAAAGCGGAAAATGTTATCAATAAAGAGCAGCACGTCCTGATGCTCCACATCCCGGAAATACTCCGCCATGGTCAGTCCGGTCAGGCCCACCCGCATTCTTGCCCCGGGAGGCTCGTTCATCTGGCCAAAGACCAGCGCCGTTTTTTGCAGAACGCCGGATTCGCCCATTTCGGTCCACAGGTCGTTGCCCTCGCGGGAGCGCTCCCCCACGCCGGTAAAGATGGAATAGCCGCCATGCTCGGTGGCCACGTTGGTGATCAGCTCCTGGATCAGTACCGTTTTGCCGACGCCCGCGCCGCCAAACAGGCCGATCTTGCCGCCCTTGGCGTAGGGGGCCAGCAGATCAATAACCTTGATCCCGGTTTCCAGGATCTCCACCACCGGGCTTTGGTCGGCAAAGCTGGGCGGATCCCGGTGGATACACCAGCTCTCCCCCTCCGCCAGCGGCTCCCCGCCGTCGATGGTCTGGCCGGTGACATTAAACAGACGGCCCAGGGTGCGGTCGCCCACCGGTACCCGGATCCCGCCGCCTTCGGCGGTCACTTCCATATCGCGGCAAAGGCCCTCGCTGGGGGACAGCATGATGCAGCGGACGACATTGCCGCCCATGTGCTGGGCCACTTCCATCACACAGGTGGTCCCGCCGTTATCCACCGTCAACGCATCCTTGATGAAGGGCAGACGGCCCTCCGGGAACAAGACGTCCACCACAGGACCCTGCACCTCTGTAATAATACCTTTCATCATGATGTTTTCTTCCTTTTCTGCGCTTTGGCGCCGCCCGCTACCTCCACGATCTGCTGGGTAATGGCGGCCTGGCGCACACTGTTATAGATGACGGACAGCTCCCGCAGCATATCGCCGGCGCTGTCTGTTGCGGATTTCATTGCCAGCATCCTGGCGTTTTCCTCGCTGCAAAAGGCCTCCACCAGCGCGCCGAACACATACCCGGTCAGGTAGTTGGGCGCTATGGAACTCAGCACCGCTTTGGCATCGGGCAGATAAACCACCTCCTGCGGCGTCTGGAGTTCGTCCTCCGTCAGGCGGAATGCCTCCGCCGAAAGCGGCAGCAGCTTTTTCTGCAGCGGAATCGCCTCTACCCCGCCTCTCATGTAGGTAAAGATGATATCCACCTCGCAGAGCCGGCCGGAAACAAACTCCTCACACAGCGTTGCGGCAATAATGCGGGCGCGCTCTACCGTGGGGTGCTGCGCAATCCCCTCAAAGCTGCCGTTGACCTCATAGCCTGCCTTCTGCAGCGCCGTGGAACCCATCTGTCCCACCACATATACCACCGGCTCCTCTTCGGCGCTCAGCACGCTTTCGGCAAACTTGGTGATATTGTGGTTATAGGCGCCGGCCAGGCCCTTGTCGCCGGAAAGGATCAGATACCCCTTTTTCCCGCCGGGGATCGGCTCCGCGGTGCCGAAAAAGCGGTCCTCCAGTTCCGGCAGATCCCGCAGGATCTCGGCGATCAGCCGTTCCGACTGCTCAAAATGCGGCGTTGCTTCGGTCAGCGCGCGGCGTGCCTTTTTCACCTTTGTCGAGGAGATCAGGTACATCGCGTTGGTGATCTTCATGGTATCCTGCACGCTCTTGATGCGGTTTTGGATATCTCTTGCACTTGCCATGCGATCACCTGCCCTTATACTCAGCGGCCGCCGCCAGGATCGCCTCCCGCAGCTCGTCGGTCAGCACCTTGCCCTGTTCCAGCTCGGCTATCATCTCGCTGTGGTTTTCCCGGATCTCCGCAAGCAGTCCCATCTGGAACTCCTTGATGTCGGCCAGCGGGACATCGAGCAGGCACTTGGCGGTCGCCGTCACCAGCGTAATGACCTGCTCCGCCATCGAAAGGGGACGGTACAGCGGCTGCTTCAGGATCTCCATCAGTCCCTTGCCGTAGGTCAGCTGCTCCCGGGTCGACTCATCCAGGTCGCTGCTGAACTGGGTAAAGACCTCCATTTCACGGTACTGCGCCAGATCGATACGGATGGAACCGCTGGCCTTTTTCATGGCCTTTGTCTGGGCGGCGCCGCCCACGCGGGAAACCGAAAGCCCGACATTGACCGCCGGGCGCTGGCCCGCGTTAAACAGGTTGCTCTCCAGATAGATCTGGCCATCGGTGATGGAAATGACGTTGGTGGGGATATAGGCAGCGACGTCGTTGGCCTGTGTTTCAATGATCGGCAGCGCGGTAATGGAACCGCCGCCCATTTCGGGGGTCAGCCGGCTGGAGCGTTCCAGCAGGCGGGAATGAAGATAAAAGACGTCGCCGGGGTAGGCTTCCCGCCCGGGGCTGCGCTCCAGGATCAGCGACAGCGAACGGTACGCCACCGCATGCTTGGAAAGATCGTCGTAGATGATCAGGACATCGCGGCCCTGATACATAAAGTATTCCGCCATGGCAGTCCCCGCGTAGGGGGCAATATACTGCAAAGAGGCCGGATCGCTGGCCGTTGCCGAAACGATGATGGAATACTCCATCGCCCCGTGGCGCTCCAGGGTGGAGACCACCTTGGCCACGGTGGAAGCCTTCTGGCCAATGGCCACATAGATGCAGATAACGTCCTTGCCCTTCTGGTTCAGGATGGTATCGGTGGCAATGGAGGTCTTACCGGTCTGCCGGTCGCCGATGATCAGCTCACGCTGGCCGCGGCCGATGGGGAACATCGAATCGATGGCCAGAATACCTGTTTCCAGCGGGACCGAAACGGATTTCCGGTCCTTAATGCCGGGGGCGGCGTTTTCGATGGGGCGGTAGCCCACCGCCTGCGCCGGGCCCTTGCCGTCAATGGGGGTACCCATGGCGTCCACCACGCGGCCCAAAAAGGCTTCGCCCACCGGGACGCCGGCACGGCGCTCGGTGCGTACCACCCGGTCGCCGGCGCTCATCCCTTTTTCGCTGCCCAGCAGGATAATACCGGTCTCATTCTTACGGATATCCTGCACCATGCCCTTGACGCCGCTTTCAAACTGTACAATCTCGCCGTAGGCGGCGTGACGGATCCCGGAAACGGTGGCCACACCGTCGCCCACCCGCAGGATCTCTCCCACCTCGTGGTCCCGCCCGTCAAAGGCGGAAGCGTCGATCTCGGTGCGCAGAAGGTCGATAACCTCTTCGGAGGTCGCCAGCATTTCGGGCGTCTGGGTCAGCCGCCGGCGCATCTGGTCCAGGCGGCCTTTCATGCTCCAGTCATATTCCTCGCTGCCGACAGTAATGCAGAAGCCGCCCAGCAGGCTCTTGTCTTCCACCAGGTCCAGCGGCAGGTCCTCGGATTGATACTTTTTGCGCAGGAAATCCCGGATCTGGGCCAGCTGCTCCTCGGTGGGAGGGGTCACATAACGCAGCGTGGCGCGGAGCTGGGCGGCACGCTGCGCGCGCCGCTCCTCATAGGCGTCCATCAGCTGGTCCAGTGCCTGCACGCCGTCCGTTTTCAGTTGGGAAAGCAGCTCCTGCAGTTTGCTGTCACTGGATCTTGACGCCATTTGCTTCACCTGCTTCCGCGATAAACTTATCGTACAGCTTACGGTCGTTACGTATGGTATCCTGGTCGTCCACCACCTTGGCGGCGGCGTCGATGACCAGAGAAGCGATCTCGCTCTTCATCTCACGCAGCGCGTTGGCGCGCTCCACGGCCATGTCGGCTTCGGCGCGGCGGCGCTTCTGCTCCAGTTCCGCGTCGGTTTCCGCCAGCCGGCGTTCGCTTTCCGCCTGGGCCTGCGCCTTGGCCTGCGCAAGGATATTTTCCCGTTCCTCGCCGGCTGCCGCCAGCTTGGTTTCATACTCCGCTTTCAGTTCGTCAGCCGTATCCTGTGCCGCTTTGGCATCGGCAAATTGCTTATCTATCAGCTGACGGCGCTCCTCTATCACTTTGTTGACTCTGCCAAACAAAAACTTCTTCATCAGGAAATAGAGAAACAGCAGATTGATAACAGTAAATAAGAGATTCCAGTCCAATCTAAGCAATCTCTTTCGCCTCCTTTTTCCGATTTTTCAGTTTCCGTTTAACCCATGATGATAAGCAGCAGGCCGACGACGAAGCCGTAGATGGCGGTCGCTTCCGCCAGGGCGCAGCCCAGCAGCAGCAGCTTGGTGATCTTACCGTCGGCTTCGGGCTGACGGGCGACGGCCTCGGTGGCCTTGGCGGTAGCATAGCCGATACCGATACCGGCGCCGATGCCGGTTAATACGGCGATGGCCGCACCGATTGCAAGCATGGAATTCATAATTAAAGTCTCCTTTTCCTTATTTTACATTTGGTTGTCCAGCAGCCGCGTCATTCTATGGCTTCGCGGATAAACAGGGAGCTGAGGAATACAAAAATGTAGGCCTGGATAAAGCCGTCAAAGAAATCAAAGTACAGCCCGAACACCGTCGGAACAATAACCGGTACCACACTCTCGATCAGCTTCATGACGACAAAAGCGCCCAGGACATTACCAAACAGTCGCATACACAGCGAAAGCGGACGGATCACAAGCTCCAGGATATTGATGGGAGTCACAATCGCGACCGGCTCGGCAAAGTTTTTCAGCCAGCCCTTCGTTCCCTTGCTGTGAATGGCAGCTGCCTGGATCAGTATGATACTCATTATCGCCAGCGCCGCCGTCACGTTCATATCCTTTGTGGGCGGCTTAAAGCCAAAGATGCCAAAGATATTGGCAAGTCCGATGTAGATCAGCACCGTAGTAAGGTAGGGGACATAGCGTTCCCCGTGCTCGCCTACGCTGCCTCTGACAATGTTCTGCAGCATGGTGACGACCGTCTCCACCCCCAGCTGCATTTTCCCGGGGTTCTCCACCTTCAGGTTCCGGGTGAAGATCAGGGAAAGTACCAGCAGCAGCGCAATGATGATCCAGGTAACAACCACCGATTCCGCTACCTCGATCCCCCCGAAAACAGGGATCGTAAAAACGGTTTCCGCATTCATTTCCTCAATCAAACGCTCTGACAGATTGCCCATAACACCAACACCTCCTTACTTTTATTTTGATTCCCTGCGGGCATCGGCGAACCTCTGTGCCTTCCGGCAGGGCACTATCTTTTTCCAAGTGCGTTTTCCCCTTTCCTCAACAGAAAAAACGCTCCCGTCATAGTTCTATCAGTATATCACAAAAAGGTATTAAAAGGTAGTTAAAAATCTATATAAGTTTTGGTTGTTATACATAGAATTTCTTGATAACCTTACCGTAAAAATCGCCGGGCATAGCCGCATCTTCTGCAAAAATCCTCGGCTGCGCGGCGCCGCGAAAACCCTTCATAGATCGCGGTCGCCCGCGGGGAGGACAGAATCTCCTCCAGCGGCCTGTCAAACAGGTTTCCCAGCGCCAGGTCTCCGTCGTGGTCCAGGCAGCAGGGCACCACCGTTCCGTCACACAGCACCCCAAACTGGTCCCGCAGCCCGTAGCAGAACGCCTGCCCGCCGGCCGCCTCCTGCTCCCAGTCCGGCCAGGTAAACCGCTCGCCGTATTCCAGGAAGATCCGCTCCGCCAGGCGAAAGCCCTCCCGCACCGGCACCCATTCCCCGGGGAAGGCGCGCCGCAGCCGCTCGGTCACCGGCGCATTTTGCCCGTCGGGGTCAAACTGTCCCCTCTCCAGGTTCCACAGCCGCAGCCCGATGATCTTCCCCCCGACGGCCGCCTGCCGCGCAAAGTCGATACAGTGTTCCAGGTACCCTTCCCACCGGCGGTCGGCGCTTGCTTCCTGGCTGTGCAGGGAAATGCTGACTTTCCGCACCGCCGGCGCGGCCGCCAGCAGTTTGCTCCGCTGCGGCAGCAGCGTACCGTTTGTGGTGATATTCACCCGGAAATCCAGCGCATCGGCAGTCTGCAGCAGCTCCGGCAGCGCCGGGTGCAGCAGCGGCTCCCCCATCAGATGAAAATACAGATGCCGGGTAACCGGGCGCAGCTTTTGCGCCAAAGCGACAAATTCCTCCGGCGACATGGTACGCGGTGCCCGGCTTGTCCCCGGGCAAAAGCTGCAATGCAGGTTGCAGCGGTTGGTGATCTCCAGGTAAACTTTTTGATACTGGCGCACGGCGTCCTCTCCTTATTTCGTTTGGGCAACCCGCCGGCTTTGCGCTTCTCCGGGGACTGATCCCTCAGCTGCGGTACTTTGGCGTTTTGGCGGAAATGGAAAAGAGCATCTGCTTACGCAAATGCTCCCGTTGGTGGAGACGCACGGGCTCGAACCGTGGACCTCCTGCGTGTGAAGCAGGCGCTCTGACCAGCTGAGCTACGCCTCCGATGCCAGCTTATTATACACCATTCGGACAGGCAAGGCAATCCCTTTTTTCAAAAAATTATCCTTTCGGCCCGGTAGCGTCCGGCAGGGGGATCAGCAGCGACGCCGCCAGCAGCAGGCACTCAAACAACGACCCGATCACAAGGATCTCCCAGGGGCCCACGCCCTGCGGCACGGGATTAGCCCGGGTGATCAGAATATCGGCAACGGCGGCGGCGCTGTAAAGCAGCAGCAGAAGCCGCACCGTGCGCCCCCGCACCTGTCTTTGGACAAGCCACAGAATCCCCGCCGCGATACCGATCACGCTTACCGTAAAGGCAATGATCAGCACCGCCAGCTGGAGCTGCCCTGCTCCGAACAGATAGTACAGCACCGTGCCAACGCAGCGGGCCAGAGCATAAAGGAAACAAAATCCCATTAAAATGCGCTTTGCTGCCATAGTTTTCTCCTTTATCGTTGCATTTGCCTATACAAAAAGGTCGCGTCCGCTGGGGGTCAGGTCCCCAAAGGTCTCCATATCCCCGGTCAGCAGGGCCATGGTGCCTTTATACAGCAGCGCCGGGTCGTTCAAAAAGCGTCGGCGTACCTGCTCGCACTCCTTTTCCGTCGGCAAAAACATCGTCAGACTCATCAGGTCGCTGCCGATATCGGTGATGGTCAGCGTAATCTCAAAGCCGTCCCCCACCTTTTTAACCCGAACCTTGTTTTCCTGCTGACGGCGCAGCAGCGTCAGCACGTCATCCAGCGCCTTTTGGGCGCGCTCCCGCACGGCAGGCGGCAGCTTCTGCCGGAAGGTATCCGCCAGCGCCGCTCCTTCTTCCGAAAGAACATAGCGTCCGTTTTCCACCGGTACCAGGTGCCCCATACGGATCAGGCGGTCCGCCGCCTCGGCAAACTCAAAATAATTGACCAGTTCCTGGCGCTGCAGCACCTCGTTCACCTGGTCCAGCGTAACCGGCTGGTCGGCCTTCCGCAGGATGTAGCAGATGAGCATATGGACTTCTTCGGGGGTGGTGACGCTGCCGGGGCGCACTCCCTCGGTAAAAAGGTTCTGTTCCATTGCCTTGTCTTCCGCTCCTATTCCATAATAAATCCGGCTTCTTTTACTGCCTGGCTGATCTCTGCCGTAAATTCCTCCGCCAGCCGCTCTCCCAGCGCAATGACCTTTTCCTCTCCGGGACGCTCACACAGCCGGGCAAAAATTTCCCCCTCGCTGCGGGGCGTGCGGCAGTTTTCATTCAGCGTATACAGCGTAAACGCCCTGGCATCGTGGACGGTACGGGCCAGCTCCGGGGCACGCTGCTGCAGCTGCTCGGCAAAGCGGCTCTGAGCCGACTGGCTCAACAGCGGGTTCGGGATCTGCTGCTCCAGCTCGCTTTCCACCAGGTACGAAAGCAGCACCCATTGCTGGGCGGCGTATTCTCCCATTACCGGCATTCCCAAGAAGGAAGTGACCAGTTCCTCCCCCAGCCGGTGGGCGCGGCTCAGGTTCCCGTTTTCCTGCTGGCGGCGGTACTCCCCGGCCGCTTTTTCTCCCTCGGAAAGAGCGGTGCTTCTCGGTTCCTGCTGTTTATAGATCTTGACTTCCTCTGCTGCCAAATCGTTCTCCTCCCTTTCCGTAGCCTTTGCTTGTTTTACTTTGTATTATAGGTGTTCCAGCGCCTCGGTCAGCGCCTGTGCCAGTTGGTCCGGGCAGCTGGTGGACCGCATCCCGCACCGGATGCCGCGCAGCCGCCCGATGACGTCTTCCGCCTTCTGTCCTGCCACCAAAGCGCTCAGGCCCTGGGTATTGCCGCTGCAGCCGGCGGTAAACCGCACACTGCGGATCACCCCGGTCTTTTCATCCAGGTCAATATCGATCGCACGGGAGCATACCCCCCGCGGTATATAATGATACTGCATTTTCTTCGTCCTTTCCCATGCGGGGATTTTCTCTATTATAACCTCTTTTCCCCATCAAAAGCAACTACTCCCCCGAATTTCATTTTGGTTGTTCTCTTTAAGAATCGATTATGGTATAATCTTTTCAGATATTTGCCCGCTGCCGCGGCTGCCGCCGGCACGGGGAAGCACAGGGCGCCCGGTTCCGGCCCGCAGGGCCGGCGCAACAGCGCCGCGGCAGGCTCCGCCTGCCGAAACCGCCCCCTGCGGGGGCGGTTTGCCCTGCGGGCCGGGAACCTGCGACATTTCCGAATCTACACACAAAGGGAGGACGACAGGTATGGCATACCAAATCAACTTCGGGCCGTGGGGCAGCGTCTTTGCTGTCCCCACCGCGGTCGCCGACCGGTATCTCAAATTCTGCAGCGAGCTGCAGCTCAAGGTGCTGCTGCTGGCGCTGCGGCAGGGGCAAAGCCCCGTCGATTCTGCCGCCGTCGCCGCCCGGCTGGGCATCGGGGAAGCCGAGGTTGACGATTGCCTGCAGTACTGGCTGGAATCCGGCCTGTTCTGCCAAAGCGACGCACCAGCCCCCGCTCCCCTGCCTGCTGCTTCGCAAGCGCTTCCGCCGCGTACCACCGCCGAACGCACCCCCGACGCGCAAACCATCACGACGCTGCGGGCCCGCGGCCATCTCTCTCCCGCGGAGATCAACACCCTGCTGCGGGAGGACCGGCAGTTTGCCGGCCTTGCCGCGGAGCTGGAGCGCGCACGCGGCAGCGTCCTCTCCCCCAGCGAGCAGGAGATCCTGGCCTACCTGTTCGGTTCTCTGGAACTTTCCCCCGACTACCTGCTGGTCGCGGCGGCCTACTGCCGGGATAAGGGCAAAAAGAAACTGAGCTATCTGGAAAAAATGATCGCCGGCTGGCTGGAACAGGGCATCGATTCCTACGAAAAAGCCGAGTGCCACATCCGCCGTCTGGTCCGGCAGGAGGACCACGAAAGCCGCATCCGCCGACTGTTCGGCCTGCCGGAGCGCGCCCTGACCGCCCGCGAAAAGGCCTGCGTCACGCGCTGGTTCGAGGAGTACATGACCCCCGAGGAGCTGATCCGGTTGGCCTACGATCGCACGGTGGAAGCCACCGGCAAAGTCTCCTTTGCCTACATTGATAAGATCCTTGCCGCCTGGGCGGCCAAGGGCATCACGACGGTGCAGGCCGCCGTAGCCGACCGCAATGCCGCCGTGCGGGCCGCCGAAGGGGATTATTCCTTCGATCTCAGCGAAGCCATGCGTATCATGGAGCAAAATTCCAACGGATAAAAGGAGCCGAAGATGGGACAGAATACCTACCAAACCGCAGTCGAGACCCTGGCCCGACGCCGCAGCCATGCCGAAGCGCAGGCGGCCCGCCGCCGGGAGGAGCTGTACCAAAACCTGCCGGAGCTGCGCCGGTTCGATGCCCGCGCGGCAGCGCTTTGCCGGCAGATGACCGCCGCCATTCTGGAGGGAGAGCCGTCGGCCGAATACCAGCAGGCCCTGCAGGCCCTGCAGGGGGAGCGGCTGGCTGCTCTGCAGGCGGCAGGCGTCGATGAGGCGCAGCTGCGCCCCCGGTATACCTGCCCCCGCTGCCGGGATACCGGCTTTGTCAACGGTATCCGCTGCTCCTGCCTGACCACGCTGCTCAAGGAGCAGGCCGTCTCCGCCCTGCCCGCCGGCGTGCTGGCTGCCTGCGGCGGATTCGAGGGCTTTGACCTGACCTATTACAGCGATACCGCTGAAAACGGCGGCCGCTCCCCCCGCGATATCATGCGCACCATTGCGGGTCGCTGCCGGGAATACGCCGCCGGCTTCGGCCCCGGCTCCGGCAACCTGCTGTTTCTGGGCCGCACCGGCCTGGGCAAAACCTATCTGTCCGCCTGCATTGCCCTGGAGGTCGCCTCGCAGGGCTGGCGGGTGCAGTATTACCCGGCGCAGGCGCTCATCGACTGCTTCGAACGGGTACGCTTCAGCCGTACCGCCGACGAGGCGGACCAGGAGGCGGTGCGGGAGATCCTTACCTGTGATTTGCTGGTGCTTGATGATCTCGGTGCCGAGTTTTCCACCGCCTTCAGCCAGTCGGTGCTGTACCAGGTCATCAACGACCGCATGGTGGAGGGCCGCTCCACCATCATCAGCACCAACCTGGAGCTTTCCGGCCTTTCCAAAACCTACAACGAGCGGATCCTCTCCCGCCTGATCGGCAGCTATACCATGTACGGCTTTGTGGGGCGGGATATCCGCCAGCAGAAGCTGGTCCGCAGCCGGCAGGAGGCCGCCCTATGAACTCTCAATTTGAACGCACCGCCCTGCTGCTGGGCGAGGAGGCCATCCGTACCCTGTCCGCCAAAAAGGTCGCCGTGTTCGGCCTGGGCGGGGTGGGCAGCTGGTGCTGCGAAGCCCTGGGGCGCAGCGGCGTCGGCTCGCTTGCCCTTATCGATCACGATACCGTCAGTGAAAGCAACCTGAACCGTCAGCTGGTGGCGCTGCACTCCACGCTGGGGCAGCCGAAGGTTTCGGTCATGGCCGCCCGCCTGCGGGATATCAACCCCGCCGTTTCGGTCACCGAATATCCGGTATTTTACCTGCCGGAAAATGCCGATACCATCGATCTTTCGCCGTTCGACTGCATTGTGGACGCCATCGATACCGTCACCGCCAAGCTGCATCTCATTCAGACCGCAAAGGCGCTGGGCGTTCCCATCATCAGCAGTATGGGCACCGGCAACAAGCTGCACCCCGACCGCCTGGTCGCCACCGATATCAGCAAAACCGATACCTGCCCGCTGGCGCGGGTGATGCGCCGGGAGCTGCGTGCCGCCGGCATTTCCCATCTGCGGGTGGTCTATTCCACCGAAATTCCGCTGACGCCCCGCAGCCGCGGCCCCGCCCCCGCGCCGGGTCAGCCCCGCGGCAAGGAGACCCCCGGCAGCAGCCCCTGGGTCCCCTCCAGCGCCGGCTTGCTCATCGCCAGCGAGGTTGTGGCCAAGCTGCTGGGGCAGGCGGATTGGTAACCTTCCGCCTTAAAGCTCTCTTTCACCCTCTTATAATGTTTCATGAAACATAATGGCTCCCCCGCAGCGGCTGCAGGGGAGCCATTTTCTGCCCTTCGGCAGGGGTTTTATTTTTCCAGCGTGCCCAGGCTCTTTTTCTTCAGGTACTCGTTGATAAAGCCGTCCAGGTCGCCGTCCATCACCGCCGTGATGTTGCCGGTCTCGTAGCCGGTGCGGTGGTCCTTTACCATGGTATAGGGCATAAACACATAGGAGCGGATCTGGCTGCCCCAGGCAATCTCCTTCTGCACGCCCTTGATGTCCTCGATCTTATCCAGGTGCTCCCGTTCCTTGATCTCCACCAGCTTGCTGCGCAGCATATTCATCGCCACCTCGCGGTTCTGGTGCTGGCTGCGCTCCACCTGGCAGGCCACCACGATGCCGGTGGGCAGGTGGGTCAGACGCACCGCACTGGAGGTCTTGTTGACCTTCTGTCCGCCGGCGCCGCTGGCGCGGTAAACGTCCATCTGGATATCCTCCTCACGGATCTCGATGTTGACGTCCTTGTCAATCTCCGGCATGACCTCCAGCGAAGCAAAGGAGGTCTGGCGGCGGCCGCTGGCGTCAAAGGGGGAGACCCGCACCAGCCGGTGCACGCCGTTTTCCGATTTCAAAAAGCCGTAGGCATTCAGCCCTTCGATGAGAATGGAAGCGCTCTTGATCCCCGCCTCATCGCCGTCCAGATAGTCCAGGATTTTGTAGGAGTAGCCGTGGCGCTCCGCCCAGCGGGTGTACATCCGGTACAGCATCTGTGCCCAGTCCTGCGCCTCGGTGCCGCCGGCCCCCGCATGGAAGGTCAGAATGGCGTTTTTGGAATCATACTCACCGGTCAGCAGGGTGGTCAGCCGTACCTCCGCCATGCGGGACTGCAGCTGCTCGGCGTCGGCGGCGGCCTCCTCGTAAACGCTCTCGTCGCCGGCTTCCTCCGCCAGCTCGATAAGCGTCAGGGTATCCTCATACAGCGCCTGCAGCTTCTGGTAGGTCTCCACGCTGGCCTTCAGCTGGGCGGTGCGCTGCAGCACCTTCTGGCTGTTTTCCATGTCGTCCCAAAAGCTCGGCTCGGCGGCCTTGCGCTCCAGCTCGGCAATCTCGATGTCCAGTTTATCGATATTTAAGGATTGCTTCAGCTCCCGAAGCTCCGGCTCCATGCCCTGCAGCTTCAGTCGCAGTTCTTCAAATTGCAGCATATATTCCTAACCTTTCCTGTATTGATCTTCTGTTATGTTACAAATTGTATTTTATTAACACATAATATACTCTCCGTACTTCTTCTGCTTTTGGCAATTGTATTTCAGTATCCGTATTATTTTATCATAAATGATGCCGCTTGTAAAATAATTCCCGCAATTTTGTCAAAAAAAGCACCGTATTCCCCCATTGTTAACGGAAATATCATTGAATTGCCCCCGTCGGTATACTATAATAAATGCTAGAATCTCAAAAAGAGGAGGATGTTTCCTGTGAAACTTTCCGGAATTCCCTGCGTGGCCTGCGGCAAAAAGTTCACCCCGGAAGATGACATTGTCGTCTGCCCGGAGTGCGGCGCCCCGTATCACCGCGCCTGTTATAAGGAACTGGGACACTGCGTCCATGCCGACCGCCATGCCGAAGGCTATGTGTGGCAGCCGCCGCAGGGTCCCGGTCCCTCGGTTCCTCTGGAGCATCAGAACACCGCAGGGCAGGAGGGCTACCTGATGTGCAGCCGCTGCGGCACCGTAAATCCCGCCGACCGGGAACGCTGCGAGCTGTGCGGTTACCCGCTGAAGGAGACCGGTGAAAAGATCCCCGGCGGTGACCGCACTGCCCAGGAGGACGGCAGCACCTTTGCGGAGTACGTCAAGGACCAGTACAATGTGAACCCCAACGAAAAGCTGGGCAGCGAGCTGACCGCCCGCGAAGTGGCCGCCTATGTCGGCCCCAACGCCCTCAATTTCCTGTATAAATTCCGCGCCATGCTGGAGCGCAAAACCCCGGTCAGCTTTAATCTTTCGGCTTTTCTGTTCACCGGGCTGTACTGCTTCTACCGCAAGATGTATACGCTGGGCATTATTGCGCTGGCCGTCAAGCTGGCCTGCTACATTCCCTTTGCCGTCTGCTACATTCCTTACTTCAAGGAAGCCCTGGCAGCCGGCGCCACCACTCTAAGCGAGTTTATGAACATTACCACCCTGTCCCCCTACTACCAGTCGCTGATGACCACCTCGGCCATCGTGCAGTACGGCGGGCTGATCCTCAGCGTCCTGTGCGCGCTTTTCTTCAATCACTTTTATCTTAAAAAGGTCACCGAGCAGGTGCGGATCCAGCGCTACCGCGGGCACGCCTCGGCCGGGACCGAGCAGTATTACCAGAATCTTTCCCGCGTAGGCGGCACTTCTCCGCTTGCCGTTTTTCTGGTGGTCATCGGGATCCTTTCGGTCTCCTCCATTCTTTCCTCCATCTTTTTGGTGTAGGGAATGGAAAAAACCCGGCAAAACACGCCAAAAACCGCAGGTTCAGGAGTTGACTTGCGGTTTTTTTGTTGGTATAATTCTTATGTTGTGCTAAATTTTGATGGCATAACTCCTTCCCCCTGCCATGGAGGTGTAAAGTATGGCAAACCTGACCAAGAGCTATGAGACAGTATTCGTACTGAGCAACAAGCTGACCGAGGAAGCCACCGCCGAGTTGGTGAAGAAGTTTACCGATCTGATCGCTGCCAACGGCACCATCGAATCTGTCGATGAGTGGGGCAAGCGCAGACTGGCTTACGAAATCGACTACGAGCAGGAAGGCTACTATGTCCTGGTGAATTTCACCGCTGCTCACGAGTTTCCTGCCGAGCTGGACCGTATCTACAAGATCACGGAAGGCGTGATCCGTTCTCTCATTATTGCCAAAGAGAACTAAGGAGATGAAGTTATGTTTAACAAAGCCATTCTCATCGGTCGCCTGACCGCCGATCCGGAGCTGAAACAGACCCAGAGCGGGATCTCCGTTTGCAGCTTCAGCATCGCTGTAGACCGCCGTTTTTCCGGCCGGGACAGCGAGCGCAAGACTGACTTTATCAACATTACTTCCTGGCGTCAGCAGGCGGAATTCGTCTGCCGCTACTTCCACAAGGGCGACGTCATCGGCATTGAGGGCTCTATCCAGACCCGCAACTACGAGGACAAAAACGGCAGCAAGCGCACCGCGGTAGAAGTGGTGACCGATAACGTATTCTTTACCGGTTCCAAATCCAACACCACAGCCGCCGGCGCCAACAATTACGCCGCACCCGCCGCCCCGGCCGCGCCCGCCTATGCCAGCGGCGCCGCCAGCGACTTTGAGGAAGTGGAGTCGGATAACGACCTGCCCTTCTGATCCCAACGAAAACTGTTTCATCATTCTAATAAGGAGGTTTGAACCATGGCTATGGAGCGTACCGAAAGACCCGAGAGACCCATGAACCGCGACCGTCGTCCCCGCAGAAAGGTATGCGCTTTCTGCGCTGATAAGATCGAAATGATCGATTATAAAGACACCCAGCGTCTGCGCCGCTACCTGTCCGAGCGTGGAAAGATCGTTCCCCGCCGTGTGACCGGCACCTGCGCGCGCCATCAGCGTCAGCTGACCACCGCGATCAAGCGTGCCCGTCATCTGGCCCTGCTGCCCTACGTCACCGACTAAGGCAATCTGCGGTTAATAAAGCACACAGCGCCCGCCGTACCGGCGGGCGCTTTTCTGCGCTTATTTTATTACATCGGCAAGCCGCATCGGCAGCATCTTTTGCAGGTCGGCAGGAGCGACCTCCACCTGGAACCCTACCTTTCCGGCGCTGACATAAATGCTCTCCTGTTCGGCGGCACTTTGGTGCAGTACGGTGGGGAACGGCTTTTTCATGCCGATGGGGCTGCACCCGCCGTGAAGATACCCGGTAAGGGGCAGCAGCTCCTTCTGCGGCAGCATGGCAATGCTTTTTTCGCCCACCGCTTTCGCCGCCTTTTTCAGGTCCAGCTCCTCCGCCACCGGGATAACGAACACATAGTGGCCGCCGGAGGCTCCCTGCGTTACCAGCGTCTTAAAGACCCGCGCGGGGTCCTCGTCCAGGGCCGCGGCAACCTCGGTACCGCCCACCGCGCCGGAGGCCCGGTAATCGTGCGGCGTGTAGGGGATCCCCTTCTGCTCCAACAGCCGCATCACGTTGGTCTTTTCGGTTTTTTCCTTTGCCATACCCTCTGCCGCCTCCTGTCAGGAGCGGTCCCCCTGCTGCTCCTTGATCTTCTCCTTCCAGCACTTGTAGCACATGGCTACGTAGCTTTCGTTGCCGCCCAGGAACACCTGCTCGCCCTCGGTGGCAATCTTGCCGTCCACAATGCGGGCATTGACGGTCGCCTTGTGCCCGCAGCTGCACACCGTCTTGATCTCGGTCAGGGAGTCCGCCACCTCAAACAGCCGCCGGCTGCCGGGGAACAGGTGGGTGAGAAAATCGGTGCGCAGGCCAAAGCAGATGACCGGCATATCCCGCTCATCCACCAGGGTGCGCAGCTGGTCGATCTGCTGCGGGGTGAAAAACTGGCACTCATCGGCAATGATGACATCCATGCCGGGGTGCTGGTCAAACTTTTCAATGATATTATCCTCCGGCAGGATCACATCCGCCTTTTTGACCAGGCCGATGCGGGATTTAACAATATCCGCGCCATCCCGGGTATCCACCGAAGGCTTGATAAGCCAGACAGTCATACCCAACTCCTCGTAGTTGAACTTGGTGATCAGCGCCTGGGCGGATTTGGAGCTGCCCATTGCCCCGTATTTAAAGTACAGCTTTGCCATTATGTGTCCTCCTCCCGTCGGGCGCCGCGGCAGATCCTGCCGGGGCGCCCTTCCCCGCCGGCTTCACCCGGTGGGGAATTAAGGATATTATATCATACCGCACCAAAAAGCGCCATCCCGCACGGGACGGCGCTTTTGACAAAATTTCCGGTCAATCCTTGACAAGCTCCTTGACGGAGGCGGCCAGACCCGCCATCCCCTGGATCTCGCTGGGGATAATGATCTTGGTGGCCTGCCCGTCGGCAGCCTTGATGAAGCTCTCGTAAGCCTTGAGCTGCAGAACCTCCCGGCTGGGCGCCGCTTCGTTCAGCAGGCGGATGGAATCCGCCATCGCCTTCTGCACCAGCAGGATGGATTCCGCTTCGCCCTGGCCCTCGCGGATCTTCTTTTCCTTTTCGGCTTCCGCCAGCAGGATCGCGGCCTGCTTTTCGGCTTCGGCGTTCAGGATCTGGCTTTCCTTGTTACCCTCGGCAATCAGGATCTGGCTGCGCTTTTCGCCTTCGGCGCGCAGGATAGCCTCACGGCGCTCACGCTCCGCCTTCATCTGCTTCTCCATGGCATCCTGAATCTCACGCGGAGGAACGATGTTCTTCAGTTCCACGCGGTTCACCTTGATGCCCCACTTGTCGGTCGCCTGGTCCAGCGCGGAGGTGATGCGGCTGTTGATGACATCGCGGGAGGTCAGGGTGTGGTCCAGCTCCATATCGCCGATGATATTCCGCAGGGTGGTGGCGGTCAGGCTTTCAATGGCCAGGATGGGACGCTCCACGCCGTAGGTATACAGCTTGGCGTCGGTCACCTGGTAAAAGACGATGGTATCGATCTGCATGGTGACATTATCCTTGGTGATAACCGGCTGCGGCGCAAAGTCCATCACCTGCTCCTTCAGCGAGATCCGCTTGGCGACCCGGTCCACCAGCGGCACCTTGAAGTGCAGGCCGGTTTCCCAGGTGGTGTAATAGGTCCCCAGCCGCTCGATAACGAACTCGGTAGCCTGCGGTACCACGCGGACGTTTGTGACAAGCAGAATAATAAACAGAACAGCTAAAATAATCAGAATCCACATAAACGGTTATTCCTCCTTCTCTTTTACGGCGGCGACCATCAGCTTGACGCCGGAAATGGCCTTTACTTTTACCTTGGTTCCCTCCGGCAGGCAACTGCCGTCGGATGTGCGGGCGGTCCAATCCATGCCCTCCACCCGGACCCGGCCGGTCGCGGCCTCATCGTCGATGGCCTCAATGACCTGGCCCACCGCGCCGACCACACTGTCGGCGTTGGTCGGGGTCTTTTTGACATGCAGTACTTTTTTGACGAACTTACGGGTAAAGGCCAGCGTTAAACCGGAAACCGCAACAAATACAATGATCTGCACCGCCACGGAGCCGCCCAGGATCGCGGCGATCACCGCCGCAACAGCCCCCACACAGAACCAGATGCTTACCATCTGCACTGTCGCCGCCTCCAGAATCAGCAGCACCAGCGCAATGACCAGCCAGATCAGCGGTTGGGCATAGGTAGCCAGAAAAACCTGTATGTCGTTCATTCGCCACTCTCCTTTTGTTCTATTCCGGCGGGCCGCACTGCCCCGCCGCCTTTATTATATCATATTCCCCCGTATCGTATCAAGATTCCTGTGGGGTAAACTGCGCCCGGATAAACCGGAACACATCCGCCGGCTCGCGCGCCACCGTCACGCACTCCAACCCGTCCATGCTGCCCTCCTCGGCAAAGCCAAAGCCGTAGGTCAGCGGCACAAAGGCCACCCCGGCCTGCATGGCGCCCTCGCCGTCGTAGCGGCTGTCCCCGAACAGCACCGCGCTTTCGGCGTCCGTCCAGTGCAGCCGCCGCATCGCTTCCCGTATGGTGTCGGCCTTGGTGGGGCAGGCGTCGCTGCGGCCCACCAGGGTATCAAAGCAGGGAACCAGGCCGTACACATCCAGCGTCAGCGTCACCATCTCGTCGATCTTCAGGGAGGTCACGGCGCTTTTGCCGCCCTGCTGCCGGATCAGCTCCAGCGATTCCCGAATATAGGG
>SFLS01000010.1 GCA_004554485.1 Oscillospiraceae bacterium
CTTTCGGTCTTGACGCAGCTTGAAATCTTTGGTATCATCAAAATCCATGCGGGACACCGGTTCAGCCGGTAGCGCCCGTTGTTCCCGATAACAATATAACAACACAGGTGATCGATTTGTCCAAATTAGTAATTGTAGAATCCCCGGCCAAAGCCCATACCATCCAGAAATACCTCGGCCCCGATTATGAGGTCATGGCGTCGATGGGTCATGTGCGCGACCTGCCGGCTTCCCGCCTCAGCGTCGATGTCAAGCACGACTTTGCCCCCAATTATGAAAATATCAAGGGAAAGGGCGAGCTTATCAAAAAGCTGTGTGCCGAAGCCAAAAAGAGCGACTATGTCTACCTGGCCACCGACCCCGATCGGGAAGGAGAGGCCATTTCCTGGCATTTGGCGCAGCTGCTCAAGCTGGATGAACATGAGCCCAACCGGGTCACCTTTAATGAGATAACCAAATCCGGGATCCGCTACGGCATGGAGCATCCCCGCTGCATCGATCAGCAGCTGGTGGACGCCCAGCAGGCCCGGCGGGTGCTGGATCGCCTTGTGGGCTACGAGATCAGTCCTTTTCTGTGGAAAAAGATCCGTAAAGGTCTTTCGGCCGGACGGGTGCAGTCGGTGGCGGTACGCCTGGTGGTGGATCGGGAGGAGGAGATCCGTGCCTTCCAGCCGGTGGAATACTGGACGCTGGAAGCGCAGCTGTCCAAGCAGAACAGCAAGGTCAAACCCTTCCTTGCCAAATACTACGGCAGCAACGGTAAAAAGCAGGAGATCACCACCGGCGGGCAGGCCGAGGCCCTGCGGGAGGCTGTCGAAAAAGAGCCGTTTATCATCAAAAGCATCAAAACGGGAACCCGGCAGAAAAGCCCTGCGCCGCCCTTTATCACCTCGACCCTCCAGCAGGATGCCTCCCGCCGGTTCGGCTTTCAGGCCAAGCGCACCATGAAGGTCGCGCAGGAGCTGTACGAGGGGATCAATCTGCCGGAGGTGGGCGCCGTCGGTCTTATTACCTACATGAGAACCGACTCGCTGCGCATTTCCGCCGAAGCGCTTTCGGCAGCGCACGATTATATCGAACAGACCTACGGCGGCAGCTACACCCTGCCGAAGCCGCGGACGTTCCGCTCCAAATCCAGCGCCCAGGACGGCCACGAGGCCATCCGTCCCACCATGATCGAGCTGACGCCCGCCAAGCTGAAGGAAAGCCTTTCCGCCGACCAGTACAAGCTGTATAAGCTGATCTGGGAGCGTTTTATCGCCAGCCAGATGGCCGCCTGCCTGCAGGATACCGTCTCCGCCGATATCACCGCCGGGGAGCATCTTTTTAAGGCTTCCGGCTTTTCGGTGCGGTTTGACGGCTATACCCGCCTGTATACCGAAGCGTCGGATGGCGAGGAGGAATCCGGCACCGGTCTGCCCAAGCTGGAGGAGGGCGAACAGCTGGTGCTTAAGGAGCTGAAGCCCGGCCAGCATTTCACCCAGCCGCCTCCCCGTTATACCGAAGCAACGCTCATCCGGGAACTGGAGGAAAACGGCATCGGCCGCCCCAGCACCTATGCCCCCACCCTTTCCACCATTCTGCAGCGCGGCTATGTGGAGCGCGACCAGAAGGCGCTTAAGCCCACCATTGTCGGGGAAACGGTGACCCGGCTGATGAAGGAACAGTTCGGCAAGATCGTCGACGTCAAGTTTACGGCCGAAATGGAACGGGAGCTGGATAAGGTGGAAGAGGGCAAGACCGAATGGGTCGGTATGATGCACGAATTCTACGATGATTTTACCGAAATGCTGCAAACGGCCGAAAAGAACATGGAAGGCACCAAGATGAAGATCCCCGACGAGGAGACCGATATCATCTGCGAACAGTGCGGGCGCAAGATGGTGGTGCGCCACGGCAAGTACGGCAAGTTTTTGGCCTGCCCCGGCTTCCCGGAGTGCAAGAACACTAAAACGCTCCAGCAGGAAACCCCCGGCCTTTGCCCCCTCTGCGGCAAAAAGGTGCTTGCCAAAAAATCCAAAACCGGCAGGACGTACTACGGCTGCGAGGATAACCCCAAATGCGGCTTTATGACCTGGGATGTCCCCACGGCGGAAAAATGCCCGCAGTGCGGCGGCAGCCTGTACAAAACGACCGGCCGTATCAAGAAGATCCACTGCCTGAAAGAGGGCTGTGGCTACGAGGCAAGTGTGAAAAAATGAGTATGGTATCAGTGATCGGCGCGGGCCTGGCCGGCTGCGAGGCCGCCTGGGCGCTGGCACGGCGCGGCATCAGCGTCACGCTGTACGAGATGAAACCCGGGAAATACTCTCCCGCTCACCGCTACGCGGGTTTTGCGGAGCTGGTCTGCTCCAACTCCCTTAAGGCGACCCGCCTCAATTCAGCGGCCGGCCTGCTGAAGGCGGAAATGGCAGCGTGGGATTCCCTGGTCATCCGCTGCGCCGAAAAAACGGCGGTCAGCGCCGGCGGGGCGCTGGCGGTGGACCGTACGGCCTTCTCCGACGCCATGACCCGCGAGATCCGCGCGCTGCCGAACGTGACCGTCGTCAACCGGGAAGTGACCGAGTTGCCGCAGGGGGAGGTCATCATCGCCACCGGCCCGCTTACCTCTCAGGCGCTGTCCGATACCATCGGCAGGCTTTGCGGGGAACGCTACCTCAGCTTCTACGATGCTTCCGCCCCGATTGTTGCCAGCGATTCCATCAATATGGACCGCGTGTACTTTGCCACCCGTTATGACCGGGGTGAGGCGGATTATATCAACTGCTCCTTTAATAAGGAGGAATATGAGCAGTTCTACCAGGCGCTGGTCAGCGCCAAAAGCGTGGAACTGCACGAATTTGAAAAGGAATACTTCAAGGTTTACGAAGGCTGTATGCCCATCGAGGTGCTGGCCCGGCGGGGGATGGATACCATGCGCTTCGGCCCGCTGCGCCCGGTCGGCCTGCGGGATCCCCGTACCGGCCACCGTCCCTGGGCCAACATCCAGCTGCGCCGGGAAAATGCCGAAGGGACAATGTACAATATCGTCGGCTTCCAGACCAACCTCTTGTTCCCGGAGCAGAAGCGGGTCTTTTCCATGATCCCAGGGCTGGAAAACGCGGAATTTGTCCGCTATGGGGTAATGCACCGCAATACTTTCATCGATTCTCCGCGCCTGCTGGATGCCTCATTCCGGCTGAAAAAGGAGCCGCGCATCAGCTTTGCGGGGCAGATCACCGGGGTGGAAGGCTATATTGAATCGGCGGCCAGCGGCATTATGGCGGCACACGCGGCGGCCGACCGCCTGCAGGGCAGGGAACCGGTCATCCCACCGGCACAAACGATGATGGGAGCCTTGTGCCGCTATATCAGCGATGAAAGTGTGACTGATTTTCAGCCGATGGGCAGCAATATGGGGCTTTTGCCGCCGCTGCCGGAGCCGGTAAAGGGAAAACAGGAGCGCTACCAGGCCATGGCCGACCGTGCCGTGGCCGCGATGCAGCATTATCTGAAAGTGAGGGAAGAGTAATGAGAATTATCGTGGATGCCTACGGCGGCGATAACGCCCCGGATGCGGTTCTGCTGGGCTGCCGTATGGCGGCGGACCGCTGGAAATGCGAGATCATCCTGACCGGTGACGAGCAAAAGCTGCGCCAAAGGGCCGCGGAACTTTCGGTATCGCTGGAGGGGATCAGCATCGCGGACGCGCCGGATGTGATCCCGGTGGAAGCGGAACCGACCTCGATCCTTAAGCAGTATCAGCAAAGCTCCATGGCCCGCGGGCTGCAGATGCTGGCAAACGGCGAAGGGGAAGCCTTCGTTTCCGCCGGCAGCACCGGCGCGCTGGTAGTCGGCGGCACGCTTATCGTCAAGCGCCTCAAAGGAGTCAAGCGCCCCGCAATCGGTACCGTTATCCCCTGTCGGGGCGGCTGCTTCCTGCTGCTGGATTCCGGCGCTAACCACGATTGCCGTCCCGAGATGCTGCGGCAGTTCGGCTTGATGGGCTCCGTTTACATGAAGCGGATCATCGGCGTGCCCAATCCCCGCGTCGGTCTGGTCAATATTGGTACCGAGGAGACCAAGGGGACCGAGCTGCAGGTGCAGGCCTACCAGCTGATGAAGGAGGCCGGCTACAACTTTATCGGCAATGTGGAAGCGCGGGAGGTGCCGCTGGGAGGCTGCGATGTTGCGGTCTGCGACGGCTTTACCGGCAACATCCTCCTGAAGACCATGGAGGGCCTTGCCACGCTCTTTATGGGCGAACTCAAGGCGATCTTTATGAAATCGCTGCCCAACAAGCTGGCGGCTGCGGCCGTTAAAAAGGATATCAAAGGGCTGAAAAATCAGTTCGATTCTGCCGAATACGGCGGCGCCCTGCTGCTGGGCTCCCGCAGTCCTGTCATCAAGGCGCACGGCAGCAGTGATGCCAAAGCTTTCTATAATGCCATTCGCCAGGCCATCAGCTGCTGCGAAAACAACATCATCGGGGAGATCGAATCGCAGCTTGTGGCACAAACCGAAGAAAACTAAGTCATTTCAAGATGCAAGAGGGTGCTATTATGTCTATGGAGGACTTGCAGGACAGGATTGGCTACCGGTTCAGGGATCTTTCGCTGCTGGAGCGGGCGCTGACCCACTCCTCCTATGCCAACGAATGCAAGCAGAAAACAGAGTGCAACGAGCGCATGGAGTTCCTGGGGGACGCCGTTCTTTCCATTATTGTGGCGGACCATATCTTTCACAAATTTCATTTGGCGGAGGGCGATCTGACCAAGATCCGCGCCAGCCTGGTGTGCGAAAAAAGCCTGTTCGAGTTTGCCCGCAAAATTGGTCTCGGCAGCGAGCTGCTGCTGGGCCACGGCGAGGAGCAGACCGGCGGCCGGGAGCGTCCCTCAGTGGTCTCCGACGCGTTTGAGGCGCTCATCGCCGCCATCTATCTGGATGGCGGGCTGGAGAAGGCGGCGCAGTTCGTCCTGCCCTTTGTGGAGGAAGACCTGTGCCATGAGGAAGCCCCCTTCGTCGATTACAAGACCCGCCTGCAGGAGATCATCCAGAAGAACCCGGAAGAACGGGTGGAATATGTGCTGGTCTCGGCCCAGGGCCCGGATCATGATAAAAAATTTGTGGTCGAGGTACACCTTAACAGCAATGTGATCGGCCGCGGCGTCAGCCGCAGCAAAAAGGGCGCCGAGCAGGCCGCGGCGCAGGAAGCGCTTTCCCTGATGGGGGAAATATAGCAGTCCCGATGCAAAACGAAAGACCCCTAAAACATGGGGGTCTTTTTTGTTTTCCCGCCGCATAGGCTGTTAGGGCAATGGTCAGTTAGGGGAGGGAAAGCAATGGCGTATTCCGATCGGGAACTGCTGGCGCGGCTGGTGGAATGTGAAGCGGGCGGGGAGGGCGAGACCGGAATGAAAGCGGTGGCAAGTGTTGTAATGAACCGGGTCAATATCACCTACGGCGAGTACGGCCGGCTGCAGAAGAATATCCGTTCCATCGTGTTCCAGCCCGGACAGTTTGACTGCGTCCGGGAATCCATCGGCGGACGGGTCAATATGCAGAACATCTACAATATGCGGCCCACACAGGTAAATTACGATGTGGCCGACTGGGCCATCGCCGGCAACCGCCTGACGAACCTCGGCTTTGCCCTGTGGTATTTTAACCCGTTCAGTCCTACCTGCAGGGAGTATTTCCCGTCAAATGTCGGTCGGTTCGTCATCCGCATCGGCAACCATTGTTTTTATAATCCTACCGAAGCGTATGCGGATACTTGAATCATTTTGGGGAAGGAAGGTAGTAAGCAGTGAATCATTTTTTTAATGACCGGTGCTGCTGTCCGCCGGACGGCGGGAACATAAACTGGAATGCGACGGTAACGGTGAACGAAGGCCCCATGCCGCCGCTGGCGGAAAATATCCCGCCGCAGGAATCGTTTAACAGCGAGGAGATGCAGGGCTCCCTGCAGCAGATCCTTGCCCGCTACATCGGTACCTATGTGGTGATTGAATCGCTGATTGGCACCACTGCCCTGCTGCGCAAGCAGGGCAGGATCTACTATGTCGGGCGCAGCTATGTCATTCTGTATGATGACGTCAACAATTTTTTCATTTCCTGCGACATGTTCTCCATCATGTTCGTGTATTTCTTCTATCCCGGGCAGCGTCCCGTCAGCAATTACAATGTCCTGCCGCCGGCGGCCGGCAGAATAGGGTAAGCCTGCCGCCGCTCGATCCGGTGCCGAAACGGCGCCGGATCTTTTGCAAAAAGCAGTTTATCGGAAACAATCTCTTGTGAAGCGGTGAAAAAAGGTATATAATTAAACTTCAAAATGCAGTACTATGCGTATCAGGCATTGGGAGCGTTATCATACTTTAAGCAGGAGGGCACGCCCATGAAATTAAAGGCGGTAGAGATGCAGGGGTTCAAATCGTTCCCCGACCGCACCAAGCTGACCTTCGATGACGGCATCACCGTTATCGTGGGCCCCAACGGCAGCGGCAAAAGCAACATCAGCGACGCCATCAAATGGGTATTCGGCGAACAGTCGGTCAAGAGTCTGCGCGGCGCCAAGATGGAGGACGTTATCTTTGGCGGCTCCGTTTCCCGCAAACCGACCGGTTTTGCCTGGGTCAGCCTTTTTATCGATAATACCGACCGCAGCATCGATATTGACGCAGACGAGGTAGTCCTTACCCGCCGCCTTTACCGCAGCGGAGAAAGCGAATACCGCATCAATAACAATCTGGTTCGGCTCAAGGATATTAACGAGACCTTTATGGATACCGGTCTGGGCCGCGACGGCTATTCGGTCATCGAGCAGGGCAAGATCGCCGAGATCGTCAGCGTTAAAAGCACCCAGCGCCGGGAAATCTTCGAGGAGGCTGCCGGGATCTCCCGTTTCCGCTACCGCAAAACCGAAGCGGAGCGCAAGCTTATGCAGGCGGAAGAAAACCTGGTCCGCCTGCGGGATATCATGCGGGAGCTGGAGGACCGCGTCGGCCCGCTGAAGGCGCAAAGCGAAAAGGCCAGACAGTACCTGGTGCTGGCGGAGGAAAAAAAGTCTCTGGAGATCAGCCTATGGCTGGAGCAGCTTTCCCGTCTGGCCCTCCAGTTAAAGGAACTGGAGGATAAGGAGCTGATCGCCGCCAGCGATAAAGCGGCGGCGCAGAAACGTCTGGATGAGATCGAGCGCGAGATCGAGGAGATCCAGCAAAAGGCCCAGCAGGCCACGCTCTATATCGAGCATAAACGCGAACAGATCAAGGACCGGGAGGACGCCATCTCCCAGGCCAGGGTGGATACCGCCGTCAAACAGAATACCATCGGGCACAACCGGCAGACCATCGAAGAGCTGCAGAAGGAGCTGGACCGCAGCGTCCTTTCCGCCGGGGAACTGGAGCAAAAGCTGACGGCGCTGCGGCAGGAACGGGAGGAGCGGCAGGCCGCGGCCCGGCAGTCCGGAGAGGAACTGGCAGATCGCCGGCGACAGCTGGAGCAAAAACGGCAGGAGGAGCATCGCTTCGCCGCCGAACAGGGCTCGCTGGCGTTGCAAAAGGAAGAGCTGCAGAACCAGATCCATAAGGCCGAGCTTTCGGCGGAAACGGCCGGTACGCTGGCGGAGGAAACGGTAGCCCGTCTGACGGTGCTGCGTGGACAGGCTCGGGATAAGGATGAAAACCTGCGCCGTCTGCGCGAGGAACTGGAGGACCACCGTGCCTTTGCCGCAGAGCTGCAGGACAAGCTGCAAGGGCTGCAGAACAGCAAAAACGGCTACCTCTACAAGCTGAAAAGCCGCGGGGATAAGATTGCGGATATCGAAAGCCGCCAAAAGAACTGCGAAAAGCTGGCGGGAGAAAAGCTGCAGCGCGCACAGCTGCTTACCGACCTGGAAAAGAACTACGAAAGTTTCAACAACAGCGTCAAATTTGTGATGAAGCAGTCGGGCTCCGGCGTGCTGCGGGGGATCATCGGGCCGGTGTCCTCCCTCATCAAAACCGAAAACCGCTATTCCACTGCCGTGGAAATCGCGCTGGGCGCCGCCATCCAGAATATCGTCGTGGAGGATGAAGGCGCTGCCAAGCGCGGCATTGCATTGCTGAAGGAGCGCGGCGCCGGCCGGGCAACTTTCCTTCCCCTTACCAATATCAAAAGCAATCCCATCCGGGAAAACGGGCTGGAACAGCATGGCGGCTATGTCGGCCTTGCCAGCGAGCTGGTGCAGTGTGATGACCGCTACCGGACCGTCATGGATTCGCTGCTGGCCCGCACCGTCGTTGCGGAGGATATCGATGCCGCCGCAGCCATCGCCAGGGCGTATGCCTACCGTTACCGGGTGGTCACGCTGGACGGTCAGGTGGTCAATGCGGGCGGTTCGCTCACCGGCGGCTCGGTCAACAAGAGCGGGTCGATCCTCAGCCGCCGCGGCGAGATCGACGCACTGACTGCCGAAGCCAGAAAATACGCGCAGCAGGCGCAGGAGTTGGAACAGCAGCTTGCCGAACAGCGCCGGGAGACCGACGCCATTCAGGCGCTGCTGGACGGCATCACCGCCGAGGAAAAAACGGCGACGGAGGATCTGATCGCGGCCGAAACGCTGGTAAACCGTCTGACAGCCTCTGTCGGCGAAGCCGAGCGCATCAATGAACAGGCCCTGCAGGAATACGATGAGCTGACGGCGCGGATGGAGCAGCTTCGGCAGCAGAAAGTCTCCGGCGGCGAGCTGGTCAAAACGCTCACCGAGGAGGTGGAGCGGCTGGGGCGCTTGATCCGGGAGGGGACCGAAGCCCATACCGCGCTGCAGGAGGAGATCGGGCGGCTTACCGACGGGATCACCGCACAGCAGGTCGCCTATACGGCCCTGCAGAAGGATTGCGACGCTCTTTCGGTTTCCATTGAACAGCTGGAAAGCCAGCAGAGCGGCAGCGCCGCGGCGCTGGCGGAGCTGCGGCAGCGGCAGGAGCAGCTGCAAAAAGCCAATGCCGACATCGAAGAGGAGATCCGCCGGATCACGGCAGATGCCGAAACCGGCGGCCAGGAGATCGAACAGCTGCGCCGGGATATCGCCGAAGCCAACAGCCAGCGGGATACACTGGAGCTGCGCCGCAACCAGCTCAACGGCGACAGCCGCGATATCATTGCCAGGCGGGAAGCCGCTGCCAACGAGCTGCTGCGCCTGCAGGAAAGAAGCGACTCGCTGCAGGACCAGCAGAACGTCATCTCCGCCAAGATGTGGGAGGAGTACGAGCTGACCCGCTCCGAAGCTGCGGGGGCGGCGATCCCCTTGGAGGACGTCTCCGCCGCGCAGAAGCGCCTTTCCGAGCTCAAGGGCCGCATCCGTGCGCTGGGCTCGGTCAATGTGGCGGCTATCGAGGAATACGAGGAAGTAAACGGGCGCTACTGCTTTATGAAGGAGCAGATCGACGACGCGGAAAACGCCAAAAAGGAGTTGACCCACCTCATCGCCGAGCTTTCGGCACAGATGAGCGCCATCTTCACCGAGCGGTTTGCCGGCATCAACCGGCATTTCGGCGAGATTTTCCGGGAGCTTTTCGGCGGCGGCCATGCCGAACTGCGTCTGACCGACGCCACCGACCCGCTGGAAACCGGCATCGAGATTATTGTTCAGCCGCCCGGCAAGATCATCAAGAACCTTTCGGCGCTTTCCGGCGGTGAGCAGGCTTTTGTCGCCATCTGCATCTATTTTGCCATTCTGCGGGTCAATCCCGCCCCGTTCGTGCTTATCGATGAGATCGAAGCGGCGCTGGACGACGTCAATGTGGCCAAATTTGCCGCCTATCTGCATAAAATGACCGATCATACCCAGTTTATCTCCATCACCCACCGGCGCGGCACCATGGAACAGGGCGATGTGCTGTACGGCGTTACGATGGAGGAAGAGGGTATTTCCAAGCTGCTGCGGCTGGATGTGGCCGAGATGGAAAGAAAATTCGGCAAAAACCTGAATTAAGGAGCTACAATGGGATTTTTTGATATCTTTCGCAAAAGCGTAAAAAAAACCAAGCAAAATCTCAGTCTGGAGCTGGATCACTTCTCCGGACGGATTACCGCCGATACGCTGGAGGAACTGGAGGAGATCCTGATCCTGGCCGACGTCGGCGTGACGACGGCCGGCAAGATCTGTTCCAGGCTCGGCGAGCGCATCCAGCACAAAACGGTCGATTCCGCCGAGCTGCGGCAAAACCTCTGCGAGATTGTCACCGAACTGATGGAGCCGGACGAGCCGCTGAACACCGCCACCAGACCTTCGGTGGTGCTGGTGGTCGGCGTCAACGGCGTCGGCAAAACCACCTCCATCGGCAAGCTGGCCTATCTGCTGCGGCAGCAGGGCAAAAAGGTGCTGCTGGGCGCCGCGGATACCTTCCGCGCGGCTGCCGGGGAGCAGCTGGGGATCTGGGCCGAACGGGTCGGCTGCCAGATGGTCAGGCACGCCGAGGGGGCCGATCCGGCGGCGGTGGTCTTTGACAGCATTACGGCTGCCAAGGCCCGCGGCGCGGATGTGCTGATCTGCGATACGGCCGGACGGCTGCACACCAAGAAAAACCTGATGGAGGAGCTGGCCAAGATCGACCGCGTCCTGGAGCGGGAAGCGCCGGGCTGCAGCCGGGAAACGCTGCTGGTACTGGATGCCACGACCGGACAGAACGGCCTGAACCAGGCAAGGGAATTTGCCGCGGCCTGCGGTGTCACCGGCATTATCCTGACCAAGCTGGACGGCACCGCCAAGGGCGGGGTCGTCATCGCCATTCGCGACCAGCTGGGCCTGCCCATCAAGTTTGTCGGCACCGGGGAGGGAATCGAAGATCTGACCCCCTTCAACGCCCGGGATTTTGCCCACGCCCTGCTGCTGGATGAGGAAGAAATATGAAGCTGATATTAGCCACCAAAAACCGGCATAAGGTGGAGGAATTCCAGCGCATCCTGTCGCCGCTGGGCTGGCAGCTCCTGCCGCAGGATGCTGTTTGCCCCGAACTGAAGATCGAGGAAACGGGCGCCACCTTTGCCGAAAATGCCCGTCTCAAGGCGCTGGGCATCTACAGGGCAACCGGCCTGCCGGCCATCGCCGATGATTCCGGCCTGTGTGTGGATGCCCTGGGCGGCGCGCCGGGGGTCTACTCCGCCCGGTACGCGGGGGAACAGCACGATTCCGCCGCCAATAACGCAAAGCTGCTGCAGGCCATGCAGAATATTCCGCAGGAGCAGCGTACCGCCCGGTTCGTCTGCTCTATCTGCGTGGTGTTCTCGCCGCAGGATATCGTGACCTGCGAGGACTGCTGCGAAGGGACCATCGCCCACCGCCTACACGGCGAAAACGGCTTCGGCTACGACCCGCTTTTTATGGTGGGGGAAAAGAGCTTTGCAGAGCTTTCCGGCAGCCAGAAGGATGCCATCAGCCACCGGGGCCGGGCGCTGCAGGCCCTATATGCCCTGCTGAGGGATAGAAAGAAAATTTGAGGAGAAGATACCATGGATTCAAAAACCAGAGCAAAGCTGCGCTCCTTGGCCAATCCCATCGAAGCAATCCTTCAGGTGGGGAAAAACGGGCTGGGAGACGCCCTGCAAAAGCAGGTGGATGACGCCCTGACCGCCCGCGAGATGATCAAGCTGACGGTGCTGGAGACCTGTCCGGAGCCCCCGCGGGAAATGGCGGCGGCCCTGGCGGCGGCGACCGGCGCCGAGGTGGTGCAGGTCGTGGGGCGCAAGGTCACCTTGTACCGCAAAAACCCGGAAAAAACGATCATTGATTTGCGGTAACGGAGGGGAGAAACTTGGCAAGAATCGGCGTATACGGCGGGACCTTCGACCCTGTCCATCTGGGACATGTCGGAGTCTGCCGGCAGGCGGTCAGTCAGCTCCGGCTGGACCTGCTGCATCTTATCCCCACCTTTATTCCGCCCCACAAGGAATCCTCCGGGCTTGTTTCGGGGGAACACCGTCTGGCCATGTGCCGCCTGGCGGTACAGGACCAGCCAAAGGTGTTTGTGGACGAGTACGAACTGGCCCGGGGCGGCGTCAGCTATTCGGTCGAAACGCTGCGGCATATGCGGGAACTCTATCCGACAGACGATCTGTATCTCATCATGGGGACGGATAACTACCTGACCTTTACCGAATGGCGGGAATGGCGCCGGATCGGCGCCCTGTGTACACTGGCGGTCGCCTCCCGGGAACTGGACGATAAGGAGGCCCTTTACCGGCAGGCGCGCCTGCTGACCCGGGAGGGGATCCTGACGGTTTTTCTGGATAACGACGTGCAGGTGGTATCCTCCACCGAAATACGTAATCAGTTAAACAGCGGTCTGTGCTGCCCCGGCCTGCCGGAATCGGTACAGGACTATATTGTCCGGCACGGCCTGTATCGGGGGGAGGCGGGCCGATGACGCGCGAGGAGATGCGGGCGGCGATCCGTCCGCTGATGCACGAGGAACGCTACCGTCATTCCCTGGCGGTGGAACGGGAAGCCGAACGCCTGGCGCGCCGCTATGGGGAGGACCCCGAAAAGGCGGCCATCGCCGGGATTCTGCATGATTGCTGCAAGGAAATGCCCCTGGAGGAAGCGTTGCAAATCGTGGGGCAAAGTGATATAATGACCGAAATCGATTTCCGGGAGCAGCCGCAGCTTATCCACGGCTTTGCCGCCTCCCTGGTGCTGGGACGGTATGATGTTCACGATCCGGATATCCAAAACGCGGTGCGCTACCACACGGTGGCCCGCGCGGGGATGAGCCGGCTGGAAAAGATCATCTACCTGGCTGATCTGACAGAGGAGGGACGGGACTATCCCGATGTTGCCGTGATGCGCCGCTTGACGGAGGAATCTCTCGACAGAGCCATGCTGTATGCCCTATGCTTTTCCATCGCCAAACTCACCCGGCTGTGCCGGCCCATCTGCCGGGAGACCTGGCAGGCTTATAATCAGTACGTTCTTACTTGTAAGGAGGAAAAATGATGAATTCAAAGGAACTGGCGTTGTCGATCGCTCGCTTTCTGGACAGCAAAAAAGCGACCGATCTGGAGGTTATCCAGATCGGGGAGCTGACCACCATCGGCGATTACTTCGTGGTCGCTACCGCGAGCAACACCACGCTGGTCAAATCCCTGTGCGAGGATCTGGATGAGTATCTGGGCCGGCAGGGGATTGAACCCAAGCGGATCGAGGGTCGCAGCTCGGCCCAGTGGATCCTGATGGACTACCGTGATGTAATCGTTCATATTTTCTATTCCGAAACGCGCGATTTTTACAGCATCGACCGCGTGTGGGCCGATGCCCCCCGTCTGCCGCTTGACCTGCAGGGCGAGGGAGAAGAAACTTAAATCTGCAATCAGAGGTTGGGAGGACAGACCGTTGAAACACGAATTTAAAGAGATCGAGGCCAAATGGCAAAAAAAGTGGGAAGAATCCCATGTGTTTGAGGCTGAAAACGACTATACCAAGCCGAAGTATTACGCCCTGGTGGAGTTCCCGTATCCTTCGGGGCAGGGGCTGCACGTCGGCCATCCGCGTTCCTACACAGCGCTGGATATCGTCGCCCGAAAGCGCCGGATGCAGGGCTACAATGTTCTGTACCCCATGGGGTGGGATGCTTTCGGCCTGCCCACCGAAAATTACGCCATCAAAAACCATATCCATCCGGAGATCGTCACCGCGCAGAATGTTGCCCATTTCAAGGCGCAGCTCAAGAGCCTGGGCCTTTCCTTCGACTGGAGCCGCGAGATTAATACCACGGACCCCGCCTATTATAAGTGGACGCAATGGATCTTCCTGCAGCTCTTCAAAAAGGGTCTGGCCTACAAAAAGGAGATGTCGGTCAACTGGTGCACCAGCTGCAAGTGCGTGCTGGCCAACGAGGAAGTGGTCAACGGCGTCTGCGAGCGGTGCGGCAGCGAGGTGATCCATAAAGTCAAAAGCCAGTGGATGCTGAAGATCACCGAGTACGCCCAGAGGCTGATCGACGACCTGGACGGCGTCAATTATCTGGAGCGGGTCAAAACCTCCCAGATCAACTGGATCGGCCGTTCCACAGGCGCCGAGGTGGTCTTCGATACCACCGGCGGCGACACGCTCAAAATCTACACCACCCGTCCGGATACCCTCTTCGGCGCAACTTACATGGTCATGTCCCCGGAGCATCCTTATATCGAAAAATGGGCCGGCCGCATCACCAACATGGAGGAGATCCGCGCCTACCAGGAGATGGCTGCGCGCAAATCCGATTTTGAACGCACCGAAATTGCCAAGGAGAAGACCGGCGTTCGTATCGCGGGCGTTACCGCCATCAATCCCGTCAACGGCAAGGAGATCCCCATCTTTATCTCCGACTACGTTCTGATGAGCTACGGTACCGGCGCCATCATGGCGGTCCCCGGGCACGATACCCGCGACTGGGAGTTTGCCAAAAAGTTCGGTCTGCCCATCATCGAGGTCGTAAAGGGCGGCAATGTGGAAAAGGAAGCCTTTACCGACTGCGCTACCGGCGTGATGGTTAACTCCGGTTTCCTGGACGGGATGAGCGTGGAGGAGGCCAAAAAGGCCATCATCCGCTGGCTGGAGGAGAAGAAGAAGGGCGAGACCAAAGTCAACTACAAGCTGCGTGACTGGGTGTTTTCCCGCCAGCGCTACTGGGGCGAACCCATCCCGCTGGTGAACTGTCCCAAGTGCGGCTGGGTTGCCATTCCGGAAAGTGAACTGCCGCTGCGTCTGCCGGAGGTGGAAAGCTACGAGCCGACCGAAAACGGCGAATCCCCGCTGGCCAAGCTCACCGATTGGGTCAGGACCACCTGCCCCTGCTGCGGCGGGCCCGCCGAGCGGGAAACCGATACCATGCCCCAGTGGGCCGGTTCCTCCTGGTATTTCCTGCGCTACTGCGACCCGCACAACGTCAATGCCCTGGCCGCAAAAGAGGCGCTGGATTACTGGATGCCGGTAGATTGGTACAACGGCGGGATGGAGCATACGACGCTGCACCTGTTGTATTCCCGGTTCTGGCACAAGTTTTTGTATGATATCGGCGTGGTCTCCTGTCCGGAGCCTTACGCCAAGCGTACCAGCCATGGTATGATCCTGGGCGAAAACGGCGAAAAGATGAGCAAATCCCGCGGGAATGTGGTCAATCCCGACGACGTGATTGCCCAGTACGGCGCGGATACGCTCAGAATGTACGAGATGTTCATCGGCGATTTTGAAAAGACCGCCCCCTGGAACACCTCGTCCATCAAGGGCAGTAAGCGCTTTTTGGAGCGTGTGGCGGCGCTTACCGATCTGATGACCGAGGAGCCGGGCTACTCTCCGGAGCTGGAGGGCAGTTTCCACAAGCTCATCAAGAAGGTCAGCGAGGATATCGAATCGCTCAAGTGCAATACTGCCATCGCCGCCATGATGAGCGTCCTTAACGAAATCTATGAAAAAGGCAGTGTGACCCGTGGGGAGCTGACCACCTTTATTACGCTGCTCAACCCCTTTGCGCCGCATCTTACCGAGGAGCTCAACGAAGCGATCGGCAATCAGCAGATGCTGGCCCACGCCAGCTGGCCGCAGTACGATCCCGCCAAGTGCGTAGATGCTGCGGTGGAGATCGCCGTACAGATCAGCGGCAAGATCAAGGCTCGCCTCATGATCCCGACGGACAGCACAGAGGAGCAGGTCAAGGCGGCGGTCATGGCGGACAGCGCCGTACAGGCGGCGTTGGCAGGCAAAACCGTTTGCAAGGAAATTTATGTAAAGGGTAAGCTTTACAATATTGTGGCAAAATAAAAAAACAAAGGGTCACAGCCCCTGAACGGGAGAAAAACTCTTGACATCGCAAAATGTGCTATTGTATAATCTATGTGTTATCCTGTTGTAAAAGGATATAACTCCAGCCGTAGGGCGTAGGGAGGGAATAGTAAATGGCAGAGATCAGAGTAAAAGATAACGAGTCGCTGGATAGTGCTCTCAGACGTTTTAAGCGTTCCTGCGCCAGATCTGGTGTCTTGGCGGAAGTCCGTAAGCGTGAGCATTATGAGAAACCTTCCGTAAGACGCAAGAAAAAGTCCGAGGCTGCTCGCAAGCGCAAGTACAAGTAATTTTGATCGTAAATGCAAACCGGAACAAAGGCAGATGGGTTTTCCGTCTGCCTTTTCCATTTGCTTTGCCCGTTCTCAGGGGGCTTTCTTTTATCGGGAAAACTTGCTATAATAGGACGGAATACACCGAAGGGAGAGAAACACCGTTGCCGCTGCTGACTCCTCAATTTGATTTTCGCCGCATCCAGGAGATTCCTACCTCTTTTTTTGCGCAGCACGGCATCCGTGCGCTGCTGCTGGATGTGGATAATACCCTCACCGGCGACAACAGCCAGGAGGTCAAGCCGGAGGTGGCCGAATGGCTGGTCCGGCAGCAGCATGCCGGCTTGCGGCTGTTTGTCATCTCCAATAATCGTGAGGCGCGGGTAGCGCCCTTTGCGGGGCGGCTGGGACTGGGCTATATTGCCGAAGCCGAAAAGCCCAAAACCCGGGTCGTCCTTGCCAAGATGAAAGAATTCGGCGTAAGCCCGCAGCAGACTGCCCTCATTGGGGATCAGTTGTTTACCGATATTCTGTGCGGCAACCTGTGCGGCTGCATGACCATCCTGGTGGAGCCGTACGCTCCGGAGGGCTATGGGCTGTACCGCATCAAGCGCCCGCTGGAAAAACCGTTTCTGCGCCTGTACCGCCGGCGCAACCAAAGGAGGGGAACCGTATGATCCGAGTCGGACCGGCCGGCAACAGCGAAAGCTTTACCGCCATGGGGTATAAATCCACCCCGCAGATCCCGGAATACCTGGAAAAGATGGGGCTTAACGCTTACGAGTATCAGTGCGGCCGGGGCGTGCGCATCAACCGGGAAAGCGTACTGAAGCTGAAAGCCGGCTGTGAAGCACGGGATATCCAGCTTTCGCTGCACGCGCCGTATTATATCTCCCTGTCCAGCACCGAGGAGGACAAACGGCTCAACAGCATCCGGTACATTATGGAATCGGCACAGGCTGCCGATCTGATGGGCGCCCGCCGCATCGTGGTCCATTCCGGCTCCTGCGCCAAGATCAGCCGGGAAGAAGCGCTGGCGCTGGCCAAGGGGACACTCCAAATGGCGCTGGCCGCGCTGGATGAAGCCCACCTGGGGCATATCATCGTCTGCCCGGAGGTGATGGGCAAGTTCAACCAGCTGGGCACGCTGCAGGAAGTGATGGAGCTGTGCAAGCTGGATGAGCGTCTGCTGCCCTGCATCGATTTCGGCCATCTCAATGCCCGTACGCTGGGGAGCGTCCGCGGGGCCGAGGATTACGAGCACATTTTGCTGACCGTAAAAAATGAGCTGGGCGAACAGCGCATGAAGCGCTTTCATTCCCATTTTTCGCAGATAGAATATACCGAAAACGGCGGAGAAAAACGCCATCTGACCTTTGCGGATACCGCCTACGGGCCTTTCTTTGCCCCGCTGGCGGAAATGCTGGTCAAGTACGACTGCCACCCCACCGTCATCTGTGAATCGGCAGGGACGCAGGCGGAGGACGCGGCAACCATGAGGGACCTGTATTTACAGGCCGTGGAAAGGATGGGTACGCATTGAACCGTATTGAAAAACTGAGCAAGGCGCTGCCGGAGGGGGCGGACGCCGCCCTGATCACTTCGGATGTCAACCGCCGCTATTTCACCGGGCTGGGCTCCAGCGCCGGCACGCTGCTGGCGTTCCGGGATGCGGCCTATTTCATTATCGATTTCCGATATATCGAAGTTGCCAAAGCCACCGTTACCGGCGCCCGGGTCATGCTGCAGGAAAAGCTGACGGAGCAGCTGGACACCCTGCTGAAAAAGCACGGCGCCCAAACGGTTGCGATCGAGACCGATTATCTCACGGTCGGCGCGTTGGAGCAGTACCGTCAAAAGCTGTCGGGATATGAGTTTTTAACGGATAGCACCCTGAATGATGCGATCCTGTCGATGCGCTCCGTCAAGGAGCCGCAGGAGGTGGCGTGTATCCAAAAGGCGCAGGCCATCACCGACGCCGCTTTTTTGGAGATTCTGGACTTCATCAAACCCGGCAAGACCGAAAAGGAGATTGCCGCCTACCTGGAATACTGTATGCGCCGCCGCGGGGCTGACGGTCTGGCGTTTGAGACCATTGCCGCCGGCGGACCGAATTCCGCCAAACCGCACGCCGTCCCCGGGGACCGGCCCCTGCAGACCGGCGACTTCTTCACCCTGGATTACGGAGCCTCCTGGGGGGGCTACTGCTCCGATATGACCCGTACCGTCGCCGTCGGGGAGCCGACCGAGGAGATGCGCCGGGTGTATCAGACGGTGCTGGAGGCGCAGTGCCTCGGCATCCGGACGGCGCAGGCCGGCGTTTCCTGCCGCGCGGTGGATGCGGCCGCCCGGGAGCTGATCTACAAAGCCGGCTACGAGGGCTGCTTCGGCCACAGCCTCGGCCACTCCGTCGGCCTGGAGATCCACGAAATGCCCGGCTTTTCTCCCTCCATAGACCCTCAGACGCTCTGCCGGGAGGGGATGGTCATCACGGTGGAACCGGGCGTCTATCTGGAGGGCCGTTTCGGCGTTCGTATCGAAGATATGGTATGGTTTGCGCCCGACGGCACAAAAGATTTAACAAACAGCCCCAAAGAACTGATTATCCTGTGAAAAGCACTTGCAATGAACAGCAGTTTTATGTTAAAATCTAATAGTTAAATCCGTAATTTATATCCTGGAGGTTTTTGTATTATGGTAAGTGCAGGCGATTTTCGGAACGGCGTGACCTTTGATATGGATGGCAACGTCTATCAGATCATCGAGTTCCAGCATGTAAAACCCGGCAAAGGCGCCGCCTTTGTACGCACCAAGATCCGCAATGTGATCACCGGTGCCGTGACCGAGCGTACCTTCAACCCCTCTGATAAGTACCCGACCGCCTATATCGAGAGAAAAGATATGGAGTACCTGTACTCCGACGGCGACCTGTACTACTTCATGGATCAGGAGACCTATGAGAACGTCCCGATCAGCAAAAGCGTTCTCAGCGATAATTTCAAATTCGTCAAGGAAAACACGGTCTGCAAGATTCTTTCCTACAAGGGCAATGTATTCGGCGTGGAGCCTCCGTTCTTTATGGAGCTGCAGGTCACCAAGACCGACCCCGGCTTTGCCGGCAACACCGCCACCAACACCCTGAAGCCCGCCACGCTGGAAACCGGCTGCGAGATCAAGGTCCCGCTGTTCATCAATGAGGGCGATATGATCCGTGTCGATACCAGAACCGGTGAGTACATGGAGAGAGCGTAATCGCTTGCCCCATTTGTCATTGAATAAACCCGCACCAAAAAGGGAGGTTGCAAAAATGACTGTTATTGAAAAAGTTGCTTATCTGCGCGGACTGGCCGACGGCCTCAAGCTGACCGACACGACAGCGGAGGGAAAGGTCCTGCTCAATGTCATCGAGGTGCTGGATGACCTGGCGCTCTCCGTTACCGATCTGGAGGACGCGGTAGAGGAACTGGGCGAAGTAGTCGATGCCATCGATGACGATCTGCAGGATGTGGAAGACGCCCTGTACGATGAGGACGACGAGGACGACGACGAGGATTACTTTGACGACTACGATGAGTTCGATGATGAAGACGAGCCCCTGTACGAGGTTCAGTGCCCCACCTGCGGTGATACCATCTGTGTAGATGAAAGCATGCTGTGCGAAGGGGAGATCGATTGCCCCAACTGCGGCGAAAAGCTTGAATTTGACCTGGATGACCTGGATTGTGAGGGTGACTGCGAAGGCTGCACCGGCTGCGATTTGGACTGATCGTTCCCCATCAAGTCGAAGGACGACTGGTGAAGTATAGGGATATACTTCACCAGTTTTTTTCAAAAAACGGCAGCCGTTCGGTCGCCGGACGTCCGCAGCCCATAGTCGAAAGAGGAAGCGCAGGCTTCTGATGTAAGGAAAAAACCGTTTGGGAGAAAAGCATGGCCGCACAGAATCGCAACCAAAAAGTAAAACGCCTGGCGCTGATGGGTCTGCTGTTTGCGCTGGCTATGGCGCTCAGCTTTCTGGAATCGCTGCTGCCGGCTTTGCCCATGCTGCCGCCGGGGATCCGGCTGGGGCTTTCCAATATCATCACGATGTACGCCCTGTTTGTGCTGGGGCCGGTCAGCGGTTACACCATCGCGGTACTCAAGTCGCTGTTTGTGCTGCTTACTCGCGGTGCGGTGGCCGCCGCCATGAGTGCGGCGGGGGGCATCGTTTCGGTTACGGCCATGCTGCTGCTCTCCCGGCTGCCGGGTGTCAAAAAGCAGTATCTCCTGCTCAGTATTTTCGGCGGTGCGGCGCACAATCTCGGGCAGCTGGTTGCAGCCCGGTTTATCATCAACAATCAGTATGTTTGGTACTACTTGCCGGTTCTTCTGGTGGCGGGTATCGTTATGGGGGCCATTACAGGCATGGCCCTGCGCGTTATTCTGCCCTATCTGAACCGCTTAAACCTAAAATGAAAAAATAGGAGGGATAAATGTGGCTATGTTCCAATCGCTTCCCAGTCTTCATGTGAAGCACCACAAGAACACAGCCGAGATGGCAAGCGTGACCATGCCGGTTCCGGCAGAGGTCATCATTTCCATGTCTCAGCACATTGGCGCCCCCTGCCAACCTGTCGTCAAGGTCGGCGACCCCGTCAAGGTCGGTCAGCTGATCGGCGACAGCCAAGCGGCGGTGTCGGCCCCGATCCATTCCAGCGTATCGGGCAAGATCAAGGCGATCGAGCAGGTCTTCACCCCCCGCGGGGCCAAGGTGGAGGCTGTTGTGATCGCCACGGACGGCGAGCAGGCGATGGATGAAACCCTCAAAGCGCCGGAAATCCAAAGCGCGGAGGACCTCATCGCCGCAGCCAGGGCCTGTGGTCTGGTCGGTCTCGGCGGCGCAGGGTTCCCCACCAGTATCAAGATGCAGGGAAACAAAAACGGCGGGATCGACACCCTGGTCGTCAACGGCGCGGAATGCGAGCCGTACCTCACCAGCGATTATCGCCAGATGATAGAGAATACTGACCTGCTGCTGGAGGGCATCGAGCTTGTTCTTCACCACCTTAAGATTGAAAAGGCTATCATCGGCATCGAAAACAATAAACCCAAGGCGATCGAAAAGATCCGGGCCGAGGCGGAGAAGCGCGGTACCCGGCTTACGGTGCGCGACCTTAAGGCGCGCTATCCGCAGGGGGCCGAAAAGGTCATTGTCTACGAATCCACCGGCCGTGTGATCCCGGAGGGCAAGCTGCCCAGCGACGTCGGCGTGATCGTCATGAATGTGGGGACGGTCATCAAGCTGGCTCATTATGTCCAGACCGGCATTCCGCTGATCAGCCGTCTGGTGACGGTAGACGGCGGCGCGGTCAAGGAGCCGAAGAATGTCTGGGTCCCCATCGGCACCAAAATTGAGGATATCGTCAATTTCTGCGGCGGCTACAACGGCGAACCCGCCGAGATCCTCTTCGGCGGTCCGATGATGGGTGTTTCCTGCAAGGACGACCAGGCCTCCATCCTCAAAAACAACAACGGCATCCTGGTCTTTAATGAAAAAGAGGCCAAAATGGCGGCCGAGACCGCCTGCATCCGCTGCGGGCGCTGTATGCACGCCTGTCCCGTAGGGCTCAACCCGGCCGGGCTTGACCGTGCCTGCCACGCCGAAGACCGCGAAGCGCTCAAAAAGCTCAAGGTCAACATCTGCATGGAATGCGGCTGCTGCGCCTATGTATGTCCTGCCAAGCGTCACCTGGTTGCCTATAACCAGATGGGCAAGCAGATGATCAAATAAGGGGGAGGGAAGTAGAGAATGACTGATCGTAAACTGCTCGTTTCGGTGGGCCCGCACATCCGCAGCAATGCCTCCACCACCTCCATCATGGGGGATGTATTGATCGCGCTGCTGCCTGCCGTGGTCGCCTCGGTACTGGTTTTCGGCACCCGGGCGCTGCTGCTGGAGGTCGTTTGTGTTGCCTCCTCGGTACTGTTTGAGTACCTGTTCCGCCGGCTCCTTAAACGCAGCAACACCATCTCCGATCTCAGCGCCGCTGTGACCGGTCTGCTGCTTGCGTTTAATCTGCCCGCGGGCTTTCCCATCTGGATGGCGATCCTCGGCTGCTTTGTAGCCATCGTCATCGTCAAACAGCTTTTCGGCGGCATCGGCTGCAATTTTGCCAACCCCGCCATTACAGGGCGCATCTTCCTGCTTATCGCCTTTGCGGGGCAGATGACCACCTGGCCGACCGCCAACTCCTACATCAGCGGTATCGATGCCGTTTCCGGCGCGACCCCTCTGGCCCTCATCAAGGAAGGCTCCATCGAGGCGCTTCCCGCGGTCAAGAACCTGCTGTTCGGGATCCGCGGCGGCTGCCTGGGTGAGACCTGCGCCATTGCGCTGCTCATCGGCTTTGTTTACCTGGTGCTCCGTCGTGTCATCACCCCCACCATTCCGGTGGTTTATGTGGCTACCATTGCGCTGATGAGCCTGATCCTCGGTTACGATCCCATTTATATGATCCTCACCGGCGGTGTGCTGCTGGGCGGCATCTTCATGCTTACCGATTACGCCACCTCTCCCGCCACCGAGCTGGGCAAGGTTGTCTTTGCCGTCGGCGCCGGTATCATCACCATGCTCATCCGCAATTCCTCGGGTGGCTATCCGGAGGGCGTTTCCTTCGCCATCCTGCTGATGAACATTCTTTGCCCGTATATTGCCAAGCTGGGTCATAAAAAACCGTTTGGAGGTGTTGCAAAATGAAGTGGGACACCTTAAAGCCGATTGTTGTTCTAACCGCCGTCTGCGTAGTGGTTTCCGCGGCGCTGACAGGCACCTACAAGCTCACCAAGCCGGTTATTGATGCCGCCAAGGCGGACGAGGCCAATGCGGCGCTGCTGGCCGTTCTGCCGGAAGGAGCCGATTTTGAGCAGGTGACCGTCACCGCCGAAAATGTTTTGTCCGCCTACCGTGCGGGCAACGGCGCAGGCTATGTATTCCAGGCGCAGGGCAAGGGCTTCGCCGGCATGATCTCGGTCATGGTCGGCATCTCCGCCGACGGCACCGTCACCGGTACACAGGTGTTGGAGCACGGCGAGACCCCCGGCATCGGCGACCGCATCGAAACCGAGCCGGACTTCCAGCAGCAGTACATCGGCAAGGACTTCACGCTCAAGGACATCGAATTCCTCTCCCGCGCCACCTTCTCCTCCAAGGGCTTTAATGCCGCGGTCGGCAATGCGTTTGTTGCCTACGGCGAGCTGGCGGGCATCGCCATCGAAGCCCCCACCGAGGAAAAGGTCTATCCCGAGGCCGAGCTCATCGCTGAAATGCTGGGCGAGGGCTACACCGAGCTGGAGACCGCACCCGAAGGCACCGACAGCGCCTATCAGTCCGAGCTGGGCTATGCGTTCAATGTTCATGCCTCCGGCTTCAGCGGAGAGCTGCATATCCTCGTTGCCATTGATAATAACGGCGCCATCATCGCCTCCAAGCTGTATCAGCACACCGAAACGCCCAACGAGTACGAGGGCGTGGACGGCAGCAAGCTCGCCAAGAGCTCCTACAGCAAGAAGTGGATCGGCGTAACGGCCGAGACTCCCGAGGGCGAGCTGCCGATGCAAGCCAAGGCCACCTTTACCTCCAATGGCTATAAGGAAGCGGTCAAGCTGGCGTTTGCCGCCTATGAAACTGTGAAAGGAGCGTGAGGAACCAAATGAGCAATAAGCTGAAAACCTTTACCAACGGTATCATCAAGGAGAACCCCGTACTGGTTCTGGTGCTGGGCACCTGCCCGGCCATCGCTACCTCCACAACGGTTCTCAATGCTCTGGGCATGGGCCTGGCGGCCACCTTTGTACTGCTGGGGTCCAATATCGTGATCTCTCTGCTGCGCAAGATCATTCCCAATAAAGTGCGCATCCCCTGCTTTATCGTTGTCATCGCCGGCTTCGTTTCGGTGGTGCAGCTGCTGCTGCAGGCCTATGCCAAGGATCTGTACAACAGCCTGGGCATCTTCCTGCCGCTTATCGTCGTCAACTGCATCATCCTGGGCCGTGCCGAAATGTTTGCCAGCAAGAATAGTGTGCTGGATTCCGCGCTGGACGGCTTGGGTATGGGCATCGGTTTTACCCTCGCCCTGTTCTGCATGGCCACCATCCGTGAGATCCTCGGCAGCGGCACCTGGTGCGGGCTTACCGTTACCGCCAATCTCTTCGATCCTATCGCGATCATGAAGCTGACCCCCGGCGGTTTCCTGGTCTTTGGCCTGCTCATCGCCCTTATGAATAAGTTCGCCAAGCACAAGCCCAAAAAAGAACTGGATTGCGCCGCCTGCGGCGCCTGCCCCGGCTGTGCCGGCGGCTGCCCCTCGGGGGAAAAGAAGGAAGGAGGCTGTGAAGCATGAAAGAAATGATCGTTATTCTGCTTTCCGCTATTTTAACGCAGAACTTCGTCCTTTCCAAAACGCTGGGCATCTGTCCGTTCCTCGGCGTTTCCAAAAAGCTGGATTCCGCCGTCGGCATGAGCGTTGCCGTCACCTTCGTCATGGTGCTGGCTACCGCCGCTACCTGGCCCATCCAGACCTATCTGCTGGACCGCTATGAGCTGGGCTATATGCAGACCATCGTTTTCATCCTGGTCATTGCCGCGCTGGTGCAGCTGGTGGAAATGATCCTCAAAAGGTTTGTTCCTCCGCTGTACGAGTCTTTGGGCATTTATCTGCCGCTCATCACCACCAACTGCGCCGTCCTCGGCGTTGCCGTTCTCAATATCGATGAAGCCTACAATTTCGGCCAGTCAATGGTCAACGCGCTGGGCGCGGGCCTTGGTTTTATGCTGGCCATGGTATTGTTCGCCGGCGTTCGCGGCCGCATGGAGAACATGGATATCCCCGAATCGTTCAAGGGCCTGCCCATCACTCTCATCGCTGCTTTCATCGTTTCCATGTCCTTTATGGGCTTCGGCGGTGTGGTAGACGGTTTGCTGAAGTAAGGAGGCGGAAGAACTATGACTGCTGTTATTATTGTCAGTGCTGTCGGTCTGCTGTGCGCCATCCTTCTGGTGCTGGCGTCCCACTTCCTGGCGGTTCCCGTCGATACCCGTGCGGAGGATATCCGCAGCTTCCTGCCCGGCGCCAACTGCGGCGCCTGCGGTTATGCCGGCTGTGATGATTATGCCAAGGCGGTCGCCCGCGGTGATGCCAAGCCTAACCTCTGTATTCCCGGCGGCGCCGCTGCATCGGAGCAGATCAGCGCCTATCTGGGTGTAGCGGCGGAAAACGCCGAGCCTCAAAAAGCCGTTGTCCGCTGCTCCGGCACCTGCGAAAAATGCGGCGACGCAATGGATTACCATGGCCCGGATACCTGTGCGGCCTGTGCGGCGCTGCACCGCGGCAAAAAGGCCTGCGGCTACGGCTGCCTCGGCTACGGCGATTGCGTCAAGGTCTGCCAGTTCGGCGCCCTTTCCATCCGCGACGGCGTCGCTCATGTGGAGGAAAGCCTGTGTACCGGCTGCGGCGCCTGCGCCAAGGCCTGCCCGCACCTGCTGATCGCCATGGCCCCCGTCAGCAGCCGTGTCGCGGTGCGATGCTCCAGCCATGATAAGGGCCCGGAGGTCCGCAAGGTGTGCTCCGCCGGCTGCATCGGCTGCATGATGTGTGCCAAGGTTTGCCCCACCGGTGCCATTACCGTTACCGATTTCCTGGCGTCTATCGACCCGCAAAAGTGTACCAACTGCGGCGCCTGTGCCGAAAAATGCCCGGTCAAGGTTATCACCGTCGCATAAAGGCAATCATTTTGCAAAAAAAGCTGCCTGTCCCGGTTCGGGGCAGGCGGCTTCTCTTTGCTTATTTCTCTTTGTACAGCTTGTGCACATAGTAGGTGCCTATGGCGGTAACACAGGGCTTGTCTGGCTCCTTTGCGCTTACAATGCTGCAGGTAAACTGGTTTAGGTGCCGCCCGATGTGGTCGGCAGTGGCCGTTACCCAAAAATCCTTTTCCAGCGGCACGGGCAGCAGGTAGTTGACACTGATCGAAGCGCTTGGGGTGATGCCGTTTCCCTGCGCCAGATAAATGCTCAGCATCCCCATGGTAAGGTCCGCGGCGGCGCTCAGAATACCGCCGTGGGTAATGCCGGCCGGATTGCTCATCCATGGCTCGGCATAGTAGGCCAGCGTACAGCATCGCCGATCCCAGTCGGCGGCGACCAGCCGGGGAGCGAGCATGGCGTTAAAGCCGCCGCGCTCCTTATTGTTGATCATCCGGATAAATTCCTGTAGTTTATCTTCCATCCCCCGTTGGGAGAAGTATTCATATTCCATTGGACCGGTGTTCCTTTCTCAATATTTGTTTAATTATACCACCGGAACAGAAAAATGTAAAATAAGGCTTTTTTGGTTTACTTTCGCACTCTAAAGTGTTATACTGAATAACAGATAAAAGGGAGGTGCCTTTGGATATGATTGCCAAAAAGCCGGATGATAATCTGCAGTTTCTCTATCGGGTTATTCTTCTGCTGCAAACGCAGGAGGAGTGTGAGCGCTTTTTCGATGATCTCTGCACCGGGCCGGAGCTGAAAGCGCTTGCCCAGCGGCTGGAGGTCGCCAAGCTGCTGAAGGAACAGAACGTATACAGCAAGATCGTGGAAAAGACCGGCGCCAGCACCGCTACCATCAGTCGGGTAAACCGTTCGCTGCAGTACGGCGCCAACGGCTATGATATTGTTTTTGAAAGGCTGGAGCAGCAGGATGGCAAGTTATAAGGATACCTTTTCCACCTTTTACGATGCCCTTACCGCCGATGTGGACCGCAGCCTGATCGCGGATTTTTGCGAAGAAATGCTGCAAAAATATCATCCCAAGCGGGAGCTGATCCTGGACCTATGCTGCGGGACCGGTACGCTGGCGGCGGAATTCAGCCGCAGGGGCTACGAGGTCATCGGCGTGGATGCTTCGCCGGAAATGCTGATGCAGGCCGCAGAGAAGAATTCCACGCTGCCGCAGCCGGTGCTGTATCTCTGCCAGCCGCTGCAGCAGCTGGATCTCTACGGCACGGTGGATCTGGCTGTCTGTACGCTGGATAGCCTGAATCATCTGCCGGGCAAAACGGCGCTGAAAAAGGCGCTGCATCGGCTGCAGTATTTTGTCGAACCGGGTGGGCTGTTCATTTTTGATGTCAATACCCCCTACAAGCACCGCGAGATTCTGGGCAATAACGCGTTCGTCCGGGAAAATGAAGCGGTTTTTTGCGTCTGGCAGAATGAATACACGCCCCTGGAGCATAAGGTGGAAATACAGATTGATTTTTTCCGGCATACGGCGGGGGATGGCTATCTCCGGGATGGGGAGCAGTTCTGCGAATACGCGTGGGAGCCGGAGGAGATTACGGCGCTGCTGGAACAGGAACATTTCGAGGTGCTGGAGCTGTGGGACGGCTACCGGAAACACAAGCCCTCCGGGGAGACACAGCGCCTGGTATTTGTGGTCCGGCGGCAGGGGAAATAAATATTGCAAAACAGCAAAAAAGGGTTGACATTTTTTCTTGTATCCCATATAATAACTAATGTTGCCGATTCCTTAAGGCAATATTAACCGGCGGCACACAGATTCATGGCCCGGTAGTTCAGCTGGTTAGAACGCTAGCCTGTCACGCTAGAGGTCGTGGGTTCGAGCCCCATCCGGGTCGCCATTTTTTGCGGGTTTAGCTCATCTGGTAGAGCGCCACCTTGCCAAGGTGGAGGTAGCGAGTTCGAGCCTCGTAACCCGCTCCATTTTTTTCGGCACCATAGCCAAGTGGTAAGGCAGAGGTCTGCAAAACCTTTATGCCCCAGTTCAAATCTGGGTGGTGCCTCCAAAACTCCCGAATGCCTTCGCGTTCGGGAGTTTTCCATAATCATCCGAGATTGGCAGGAGGGACAGGCAGCATGACGTACGGGATCATCGGCGCGCTGGAGGAAGAGGTGGCGCTGGTCAGGGAAAAAATGACGGATGTGGCAGGGTGCGAGCTATACGGCCGAACCTTCTATACCGGCCGCATCGGGAAAAAGGAGATTGTGCTGGTATGCTGTGGGGTCGGCAAGGTCAATGCCGCCCTGTTCGCCAATGCGGTCATCCGGGAATTTCATGCCGATGCCGTCATCAATGTCGGCATTGCCGGCGCCGTCGCGCCGGGGATCGGGGTAATGGATGTGGTCATCAGCACCGAAGCCGCCTTTCACGATCAAAGCCCCATCATGGAAAAGTACTATCCGTACAAAAAGTTCTTCGAGGCTGATCCGGCGCTGGCGCGCCTGTGCTGCCGGGCCTGCGGGGAACTTCCTCTGCATGGCAGGTATCTCTGCGGCCGCATTGTCACCGGCGATGTGTTTGTCAATGACCGCGCCGTCAAGCAGGATCTCATCGAGCGCTTTGCGCCCAGCTGCACCGAAATGGAGGGCGCTGCCATCGCGCACGCCAGCTATGTTAACAGCACGCCGTTCCTCATTATCCGCACCATGTCCGACAGCGCCGATGATAATGCGGATACCGCTTACGATAATTTTATCGAAGCAGCTGCCCGCCAGTCGGCCTCTATTGTGCTGAAGATGCTGGAACTGGCGGAGGAAGGAAACTGATTAACGTCGTCAAAGATAAAAAGGCGAGGATGTTTCATGGGAAACATCCTCGCCTTTTTTGGGTTACAGCTTTTCCATCAGCTTTGCCGCCGGCGGCCGCATGACCTTCATGGCGCCCACAGGGCAGAATTCCTGGCAGCAGTAGCACTTGATACATTTTCGCCGGTCGATGACCGGTTTTCCGTTGGTCATGGTGATGACTCCCGCCGGACAGATGCGCTGACATTCTCCGCAGCCGATGCACTCCTTTTTGTTCACTCCCGGACGGGAGGCGATCAGGGCGGCAAACAGCCGACTGATGGCTTTACCCCACAGGGCCTCGTTGCCGTTCTGCTTCAGCAGCCGGTCGGCATTGCGAATATTCTTAAAGTCCGGGATGCAAAACGGCTCCCAGGGCTGGTTGGTGGCGATCTCGTCGGGATTTTCGGGCGCCAGCCCCATTTGCTGCGCGGCCAGGATGGTGGGGATGCAGGCAGGGATAAGTCCGATGATCTCCGCACAGATCATATCCAGGGTGTGGGGATTTTTGCCGGCCAGCAGGCAGCCGATCGGACGCGGTGTGCCGGCGGTCGGACCGTTGCCCTCCATTCCTACCACGGCGTCCACAATATGCAGCCGGGCGGGTTTGGCACGGTTCAGGTCAACGATCATCCGCGCAAAATCCATGGGGTTGTTGTACCGGTAGTGGTACTCTGATTTGACACTCCCCGGCACGATGCCGAACATATTCTTGGCAGCGCAGGTCATCCCCATCATGCCGTGCGTTTTCAGCTTGCAGAAGTTGATTACGGCATCCGCCTCATCCAGATAGGCGGTGTATTTGAACTCCCTGGCTACGGCAGCGCCCTCCAGGCGGCCCTCCTTGACCTCAAAGTTCCTGTTCAGCACAGCACCGTGCTCTAGCGCCGCCGTAACGCCGCACCGCTGGTAGATCCGGTTGAGATAGGCGCTGTTGTAAACGCCGCCGGGGCTGTCGCCGATGACGACCTTTGCGCCGCGTTCGGTCAGCAGCGCCGAGAGAGCCGAAAGCAGCGCCGGATGGGTGGTTACGGCGTCCTCCGGGGGACGGCCGGCCACCAGGTTCGCTTTGATGACGATCTTCATGCCGGGGGTCACCCAGTCCAGCCCGCCCAGCGGTTCCAGCAGCCGCGTCAGGGCGGCTTTGCCCTTTTGCAGGTCATAGGTCGCACAGCGCACAAGGGAAACGTCGCAGGACATCCTATCGCTCCTTTCATATAAATCGACAGAAGTACCATATCGGCTCCGGCACAGGGGAGGAACCTTACGGGTTCTTTTTCTTTTCGGGGATCACAAAAATGAATACGAGGGTGCTGACCAGCAGCAGGAACGGATAGAACAGGTAAGGGATGATCTCGAACGCCGAGATGCTGTGGCCCAGTTCGGCAACCGCCGTGATGGCTACCAGCATCTGCGCGCCGTAGGGAATGATCCCCTGAAATACGCAGGAGAAGGTATCCAGGATGGAAGCGGTCTTCCGCGGGGAAACGCCGTATTCCTGCGCCATTTCCGCGGCGATGGGGTTGGCCATCACGATTGCGACGGTATTGTTGGCGGTGGCGATATCCATTGCCCCGACCAGAAGCCCCATGCCAAGCTGTCCGCCCTTTTTGCCGCGGAACACTTTTTTGATGCCGCGCAGCAGCGCCTCAAAGCCGCCGTATTCCCGGATCAGCGCACAGATGGCGGCCACAAGGATTGCCACCATGGTCGTCTCGAACATCCCGGCGGCGCCGGAGCCCATGCTGGCCAGCAGTCCGCTGGCGGCGATCTCTCCGGTCGCCAGCATGATAACGGAGCCGGAAACGATGCCGATCAACAGGACCACAAAGACATTGATCCCGATGATTCCCCCGATGAGCACCAGCAGGTAGGGGATGATCTGGATCAGACTGTACTCTTTGATGATCGGGAACTGTGCGATGGGGGTGTTGAGGGAAATAATCAGGATGAGGACAAGCGAAAGGAGGGCGGCAGGCAGCGCAATCTTGAAGTTTTCCCGGAACTTGTCCTTCATCTGGCAGCCCTGGCCGTTGCAGGCGGCAATGGTGGTGTCGCTGATGAAGGAAAGATTATCCCCGAACATGGCGCCGCCGATCACTGCGGCAACGCAGAAGGGCATCGGGAATCCGGTCGCGACCGCCAGCGGAGCGGCAATGGGCGTAATAAGGGTGATGGTACCGACCGAGGTCCCCATCGCCAGCGAAACAAAACAGCTGACGACAAACAGAATGACAACGGCATACTGCGAGGGAACAAGCGAAAGCAGCAGGTACGCGACGCTTTCGGCGCTGCTGCGGCCTACTACGCCCACAAAAATGCCGGCGGCCATAAAGATCAGGATCATGGTCGTAATGTTTTTATCCCCGATGCCCTGGCCCATCAGCTCCAGCTTTTTGTCAAAGGAAAGGCCCGGGTTCTGCAGGCAGGCGACCAGCAGGGCGATCAAAAACGCCACAACAATGGGGATCTGGTAAAACCCCATTTCGATTTTCAGCCCATACTCAAACACGATGCCCAGTCCCAGATAGATCACCAGGAATACGCCGATCGGCAGCAGAGCGATTGGATTGCTTTTCTTCATTTTGGTTCCTCCAGATTGTTAATTTTCCCAGGTGAAAAACAGAAAGAAACACTCCCGCCCCTGCATAAGGACGAGAGTGTAAAACTCCGTGTTACCACCTTATTTTGCCGTGCCCTTGCAGGCACCGGCCTCAGCGGGTATCAGCGGTACCCATCCGCGGTAATGGGCGGACCCATCGCAGCCTTGCCGCTGGGGCGGTTTGGTGCGCTGCTCCAAGGCCATTTTCAGCCTGGTTCCGGCTCCCCCTTTCAGCATACGGGGGCTCTCTGTGGCCGTGCGCCAGGCGTACTTTCCTCTTCTTAGCATTTGTCTTTGATAAGATACCCGAATTTGAGAAAAATGTCAAGCGTCAGCACCCGCATGCGCCCTTTTGGGCAAAACGGCATTGCCTGGCGGGCTCAGCGCCGCTTGGCCCACGCGGTGGGGGTCAACGTGATCAGCAGGGGATAGATCTCCAGACGGCCCAGCAGCATGGCGCCGGAAAGCACGATCTTGCTGAACGGCGAAAACGCGGCGTAATTGCCAGAAGGGGAGATCATACCAAAGCCGGGGCCGACGTTATTAAAGCAGGAGATTGCCGCGGTCAGGTTGGTTTCCAGCCCGAAAGGCTCCCAGCAGATCAGCAGAAAGACTGGAACAGCATCATCACCCGGGAGATTTTCAGCCCGCCGGCGGTGGAACCGGAACACCCCCCCAGGAACATCAGCACAAAGAGGATTCCCTGGGAAAGCGCCGGCCAGGTGGTAAAATCAACCGTAGAAAAGCCAGTCGTGGAAAGAATGGACGCTGTTTGGAAGAAAGCATGGCGCGCCGATTCCTCTGCGCTGCCGTACAGCGGCGCGATATTAAAGGCGATCACGCCGGAGGCGATCACGATAATGGACAAAAAACACAGCATTTCGTGGCTGCGCAGGGCGGTGCGGAACCGACCGATGGCCATCAAAAAAAACAGGTTAAAGTTGATGCCAAAAAACACCATAAAGAAGCCGACGACCCATTGACAGGCCACAGGATAGCCGGCCATGCTGTTGTTCAGCAGGCCAAAGCCGCCGGTACCGGCCGTACTCATGGCGTGGACGATGGCATCAAACAGGGACATCCCGGCCAGCAGCAGTGCAATAAATTCCACCAGTGTCAGCACAATGTAGATCAGATACAGGATCTTTACACCGTCTCTTACCCGCGGTACGATCTTATCCATGGTAGGGCCGGGCATTTCCGCCCGCAAGATATGCATGGTGCGGTCAGGCGCCTTGGCCGAAACGACGGTCACAAAAACCAGGATTCCCATACCGCCGATCCAGTGGGTAAAGCAGCGCCAGAAATGCATGGAATGGCTCAGGACTTCCACATCGGTCAGCAGCGTGGCCCCGGTGGTGGTAAAACCGCTTACCGTTTCAAAAAAAGCGTCGATATACCGGGGAATGGTGCCGCTGAGATAAAAGGGCAGTGCGCCTACCAGCGAAAGGGCCAGCCACGCCAGCGCCACAATGACAAAGCCTTCCTTGGAGAAGATATCGGGCCGCAGCGGTTTGCACAGCCGCCGCAGCAAAAAGCCGCCCAGCAGCGCAACGCCGATGGCAATCAGGAAAGCGACGGCGTGCCCGCCTTCGCGGTAACCAAGGGCGATAAGCGTCGGCAACACCAGCATTCCTGCTTCAATGTAAAGCACCATCCCCGTGGTGGAAAACACAATTCTGTAATTCATCCTATGCGTCCTTCATCTCTTATGGATCTTCGGCAGATCAACAGCCGCTTGCATTATAGCACAATTCCCCTGTCAGGTGAAGCCCTTTTACCGAACTCCCTAAAACATTGCAGCAATTGCCTCAGGCGGCAGGTTATGGTATTATAAACAAAGAAAAGAGGGATGGAAATGCAGCAGGAGCGGAGGGAGCAACGGGAAGCGGTGATACGGCGCATCGGGCAGGCGAAAGATGGCGTATCTGTAATTGCGCTGGATGGCCGCGCGGCTGCGGGAAAAAGCACTTTGGCAGCGGCGCTTGCCGAAACACTGCAGGCCGCCGTGATCCATATGGATGACTTTTTTCTGCCGCCGGCGCTGCGTACACCGCAGCGGCTTGACCGACCGGGCGGCAATATTCACTACGAACGGTTTGCCGAAGAGGTTTTGCCGCGGCTGCGCGGGGGACAGGCGTTTTGTTACCGCCGGTTTGACTGCCGTACCATGGATTACAGCGGATGGGCAGAGGTTCCGGCAGCGCCGGTTCTGCTGGTGGAGGGGGCTTATGCGCACCACCCGTTTTTCGGCCGCTATGCGGATCTCACGGTCTTTTGCGATATTTCCCCTGCCCGGCAAAAGCAGCGGATCCTGGCCCGCAACGGCCGGGAGGGCTGGCCGGCGTTCCGGGACCGCTGGATCCCGCTGGAGGAGGCCTATCTTGCGGCTTTCCGTATCCGGGAGCGTGCGGATCTGATTATATGAATGTTGTATGAATAACTTTCATAATTGGTTGCAATTCCCCCGCAATTTGTGTATACTTTAATCACATTTAGCCATTGTCCGCCAATAAACAAAGGAGGAAATCTTCATGTCTGAATATATTCTCAGCTGCTGTTCCACGGCAGACCTCAGCAAAGAACACTTTGAAAAACGCAATATCCGTTATATCTGCTTCCACTACACCCTGGGCGGTACCAGTTACCCCGATGACCTGGGTCAAAGCGTCCCGTTCCAGGAGTTTTACGCCCGCATGGCCGCCGGAGAGGAACCAAAGACCTCCCAGGTCAATGTCGATGAATTTTTGGCGTATTTTGAACCCATGCTGCAGGAGGGGCGGGACATCCTGCATGTCAGCCTTTCTTCCGGCCTCAGCGGCTCTGTCAATTCCGCCCGCATCGCGGCCGAGGAGCTGCGGGAAAAATATCCCGAGCGCAAGCTCTACATCGTGGATTCCCTGGGCGCTTCTTCCGGCTACGGCCTGCTGATGGACACGCTGGCGGACCTGCGCGATGCCGGCAAGAGCCTGGAAGAGGTGCGCGATTTTGCCGAGGAGAACAAGCTCAAGCTGCATCACTGGTTCTTTTCCACCGACCTGACCTTCTATGTCAAGGGCGGGCGCATTTCCAAGGCGGCCGGCTGGTTCGGCACGGCGCTGAAGATCTGCCCGCTGCTGAATATGGATAACGAGGGGCATCTCATTCCTCGCCAGAAGATCCGCGGCAAAAAGGCGGTCATCCAGCAGATCGTCAAGGAAATGGAAGCTCATGCCCAGAACGGTCACGACTATTCCGGCAAATGCTTCATTTCCGAATCCGCCTGCTACGAGGACGCCCGCGCCGTCGCCGATCTTGTGGAGGCAGCATTCCCGCATCTGAACGGCAAGGTTATTATCAACAGCGTTGGCACCACCATCGGCAGCCATACCGGCCCCGGTACCGTTGCCCTGTTCTTCTGGGGGGATGAGCGCACCGCCTGATCCCCTGACTGATTTTTTACCTGAAAGGAGAGCCATTCCATGGCCAAAACCTCGTTCTCCGGCAAGAATATCCTGATCAACCTCATTGTAACGGTTGTGGCGGGTCTCATCTATTTTTACATTGAGCTTCCGCCCATCAATCTGCATTCGGCAGCCTTTTATAGCTTTTTCCTGTTCCTTTCCGCAGTGTATTGCGTTACGGCGGTCATCACCTCCGGTATTTACCGTCAGGCGGAAAACGGCAGGACCTTCTGGAAGCTGCTGAAGGGCAGCTGCATGGTACCTTTACTGATCATTGCCGCCGTGTTTGTCGTTTATGTTATCGGCGGACTGCTTTCCAGCGTGATCCTGCGTTCCGGCGCCTACTCCCGCCTGATGACGGTGGAATCGGGCAGCTTTACCCAGGATATTGAGGAGATCTCCTTTGATCAGATTCCCATGCTGGACCGTGATTCGGCGGAAAAGCTGGGGGACCGCAAGCTGGGCGAACTGGCCGATATGGTCAGCCAGTTTGAGGTTGCCGAAAACTATACCCAGATCAATTACCACGGCCGCCCCGTCCGCGTGACCCCGCTGAAATACGGCGATATCTTTAAATGGTTCAACAACCGCAGCGACGGCCTGCCGGCCTACCTCATTATCGATATGGTAACGCAGGAGGTGGAGGTGGTGCGCCTGCCCGAAGGGATGCGCTATACCACCGCCGAGCATTTCAGCCGCAACCTGTACCGCCACCTGCGGTTCCAGTACCCTACCTTCCTGTTTGATGAGCCGACCTTCGAGATCGACGAGGAGGGAACGCCCTATTGGGTCTGCTCCCGCATTGTCAAACGCATCGGGCTGTTCGGCGGCACGGATGTTGAGGGCGCGGTGCTGGTCAATGCCATCACCGGCGAAAGCGAATACTATACCGACGTTCCCACCTGGGTGGACGGGGTATACTCCGCCGATATCATCATGGATCAGTATGATTATTACGGCACCTATCAAAATGGGTTCCTGAATTCCATGTTCGGTCAGAAGAACGTGACCGTCACTACCGAAGGCTACAACTATATCGCGGCCAATGATGATGTGTATGTTTACACCGGCATCACCTCGGTCGGCAGCGATGAATCCAACATCGGCTTTATCCTTACCAACCAGCGCACCAAGCAGACGACCTTCTACGCCATTGCCGGCGCGGAGGAATTCAGCGCCATGAACAGCGCCGAGGGCGTGGTGCAGCACCTCAATTACAACGCTACCTTCCCGTTGCTGCTGAATATCAGCAACCAGCCCACCTACTTTATGGCACTAAAGGATTACGCCGGCCTGGTTAAGATGTACGCCATGGTCAATGTCCAGCAGTACCAGATTGTTGCGACGGGTACTACGGTGGCGGAATGCCAGGAAAACTACCAAAAGCTGCTGCGTCAGAATAACCTTTCCGTCGGGGAGACGCCGGTGCTTCCGGCAGAGAACGAGACGGCCGGCGGCAGGGTAACGAGTATCCGCACCGCGGTGATTGACGGTACGACCATGTACTATATTAATCTGGATGACAGTGCCGTCACTTATCGGATCTCTGCCAGCGAGGAAGAAAAGGTCGTTCTGCTGAAGCTCGGTGATCAGATCACCATCACCTTTGACCCGGCCTCTCAGCGGGATGAGGTGATCTACACAGCCGAAGGCTTTGACTGGGCCGCACTCCCGACCGACGGGGAAGGGAATACCCAGACGGAAGAAACGCAAGAAAACGCGGGTGAACCTCAGGAGGAATCCTCCCCGGCCGCGTGACCGAAACCACAGCAAAAAGTCCCTGCCATGGCAGGGACTTTTTGCCAGCACTCAACGCAGGCCAGAATTTGAATATCGTTCAAATTTTGATTGACAGCCGTGCCGCGCTATGCTAAGATGGATTTGCCATTTGACATCACCTATTCGATCGGAGGAACAACAATGCTCAGAATCGAACACCTTACCAAAACCTACGGCGCCAAAAAGGCCGTGGATGATCTTTCGCTGCATATCCGGGCAGGGGAGATCTATGGCTTTATCGGGCACAATGGCGCCGGTAAAACCACCACCATCAAATCCTGCTGCGGTATTTTGCAGTTTGAGCAGGGGGAAATCTACGTGGACGGCGTATCCATCCGGGAAGATCCCATCGGCTGCAAGCAGAAGATCGCTTATCTGCCCGATAATCCCGATCTGTACGAATTCCTCAGCGGCGTAAAGTATCTTAATTTTATTGCCGATGTTTACGGCGTTTCCCGTCAGCAAAGGGAACAGAAGATCCGGGAGTATGCCGACCTGTTTGGGCTGACGCAGGATCTGGCGCAGCCCATCAGCGCCTATTCTCACGGCATGAAGCAGAAGCTGGCCATCATTTCCGCGCTTATTCATTCTCCCCGGCTGCTCATCATGGATGAGCCTTTTGTGGGGCTGGATCCCAAAGCGGCGCACGAGCTGAAAGGTATTATGCGCGGCCTGTGCGACAGCGGTTCCGCCATCTTTTTCTCCACCCATGTACTGGAGGTCGCCGAAAAGCTCTGCGATAAGGTCGCCATTATCAAGGGTGGGCGTCTGGTGGTTTCCGGCACCATGGAGGAAGTGAAGGGCCAGGCCTCGCTGGAGGACGTCTTCCTGGAACTGGAGGACGACCATGCTTAAAACACTGCTTAAAGTCCGCTTTGCTTCGCTGCGCGCATCCATGTTCCGCAGCAGCCGGCGCGCCAAATCCGGCAACAGCACGGTTCGAACCATTGGGTTTGGCATACTGTTCCTTTATGTCATCGCCTGCTTTTTCATCATGTTCGGCGGGATGTTTCTGTCGCTCTGCGTCCCGCTGCACGAGCTGGGGCTGGGCTGGCTTTATTTTGCCATTGCCGGATTGATGGCTTTCATGCTCAGCTTTATCGGTAATGTTTTTGCCACCCAGACACAGCTGTTTGAAGCCAAGGATAACGAGCTGCTGCTTTCCATGCCCATTGCCCCCAAGTTTATCCTGGGCAGCAGGATGCTGCTGTTGCTGGTGCTCAATCTGGCTTATATTCTTATTGTCATGATCCCTGCCGGCGTGGTTTACTGCATGAACTTTCCGGTCACGGTGGGGGGCGTTCTCTATTTTGTTATCAGTTGCCTTCTGCTGCCGATGATGGTTCAGGCCTTTTCCTGCCTGATTGCCTGGGTCATCTCAATTATCAGCAGCCGGATGCGCAACAAAAATGTCATTACCATGGTCTTTTCCCTTGGCTTTCTGGCGGCATATTTTTACCTGTACAGCAAGATGGGGGATATCATTACCAAGCTCATTACCAATGGGGCGTCCATTGCTGCCGCTTTTCAGAAATACGTTTTCCCGGCCTATTACTTTGGTGTCGGCATTGCGGAGCATAATCTGACCTACCTTTTGCTGTATACCGTATGCACCCTTGTGGTGTTCGAGCTGATCTATGCTATCCTGTCCCGCAGTTTCCGCCGGATCACTACAGCCCAAAGGGGCGCGGCCCGCATCAGGTACAAGGAAAAAGCCATGCGGGTCAGCAGTCCCTCCGCGGCGCTGCTGCGCAAGGATTTCCGCCATTTTATCGGAAATCCCATGTATGTGATGAATGCCTGGTTGGGGGAGATTTTGCTTGTGGTGTGCTGTGTGGCCCTGCTTGTCAAGCGGGAGCTGCTGCAGCAACTTCTGCCGGTACTTTCCGGCGGGGAAGGGACCGTCGGGCTGATTCTTTGCGTGGTGCTGTGCGGCATCAGCTGCACCAATCTGATTGCCGCGCCGTCCATTTCGCTGGAAGGGAAAAGCCTGTGGATCGCTCAGTCCATTCCGGTACCGGCCGCCGCGGTGCTGCGAGCCAAAGCCCGTCTGCAAATGCTGATGTGCATTCCCCTTACGGCGCTGGCTTCGCTGCTGGTCAGTGTTATACTGCGCCTCAGCCTGCCCATGGCGGCAATGGTCATCCTGCTGCCGGCTGCGTTCAACGCCTTCTCGGCTCTTCTGGGCGTTATCGTGAATCTGCATTTCCCCAAGTTTGATTACATCAACGAAACGGCAGTCATCAAGCAAAGCATGAGCGTCGTGATCTG